>CAADGS010000126.1 GCA_900696615.1 uncultured beta proteobacterium | reverse complement strand
CGCGATAGCAGTTATTCTGGGGCTTTTACTACTCAAGTCTATTGTTGCACCATTGGATGAGGCAATCGACATTGCACATAAAGTAGCATCCGGTGATCTAACCTCGAATATCGTGGTCGGTTCTACGAAATCATCCACAGGCCGCTTACTTCAAGCGCTAAAAGAAATGAATGACAGCTTGATAGACTTGGTCGGGAAAGTACGTTCGAGCACAGACCAAATAACAACAGCATCGGGCGAAATTGCATCGGGAAATTCTGATTTAAGCCAACGAACCGAAGAACAAGCTTCCAGCCTGGAAGAAACAGCATCTTCGATGGAAGAGTTGACATCGACTGTGAAACAAAATGCCGATAATGCACGTCAAGCCAATCAACTGGCTGCCGGCGCTTCAGAAGTTGCAGTGAAAGGTGGTGCAGTAGTGGGACAAGTGGTGCATACCATGAAATCGATCAATGAAAGCTCGCATAAGATTGTCGATATTATCAGTGTTATTGACGGTATCGCTTTTCAAACCAATATTCTGGCACTGAATGCTGCGGTAGAAGCCGCGCGGGCAGGAGAACAAGGCCGCGGATTTGCGGTGGTGGCTACGGAAGTGCGTACCTTAGCGCAACGATCCGCCGCTGCAGCAAAAGAAATTAAAGAACTGATCAATGATTCAGTTGCTAAAGTTGACGAAGGTACGCGATTGGTGGACGAAGCTGGTACTACCATGGATGAGATCGTCAGTTCGGTTAAGCGTGTCACTGACATCATGAGTGAGATCTCTGCAGCATCACAGGAACAAAGTTCTGGCATAGAGCAAGTCAATCAAGCCGTAACGCAAATGGATGAGGTAACGCAACAAAATGCCGCGCTGGTGGAAGAGGCTGCAGCCGCGGCAGAATCCATGCAAGAACAAGCACAAGTTTTAACGCAGGCAGTCAGTATTTTTAGGTTGTCAGGCGGTTATACGACATCGACACCGGTTAAAAGAAGCAATCGCCCGGTAATTGCCAAACTCCCTAACCGCGGCCCTGCGACTAAAAAAGCCGTTGTAAAGACAGATACCGTTTCAACATCGGTACCTGTTGCTCAGCCACGTAAAGTTGCGGCTGGCGGTGGTGGCGATGAATGGGAAGAGTTTTAGCCATTTATATAATCGGTAGTAATTAACCGGTAATAAATATGCGCATAAATAGTACTCCCTCGGATATCCGAGGGAGTACTCATTTTCCCGACTAAGTTTAATAAACTCATACTTTAATTATTCGTTACAGCGCAAAGTCTTAGTAGTAATGGTTAGGAAATCTAATACTAATTTGGATAAAATTCCTCTCATGTTATAAGTACGAAAATGTCAGTCTCTTAGGAAATCCTTCGGGGATAGAAAAGTACGCAGGAGTCTCGCAAAATGACACAGCAATTCAATAAATTACGAGTATTGATTGTCGATGATTCTATTTCTATTCGATCTGTTTTACGCACATTCCTCGATAAGGCAGGTTTTGATGTTGTGGGTGAATTAGGCAGCGGACGAGTTTTGCTGTCAGCCATAATTAAGTTCAAGCCTCAAATTATTTGCCTTGATTACAATTTGCCCGATAAAGACGGGCTTTCCATACTAAAGGAAGTTCATGCCGCATACCCTCAGATAGCTGTAGTCATGATTACCGGTACCAATGATGTAGGATTAGAATCTCTTGCTGCTGAAGTCGGAACAGCTGGTTTTATTTATAAACCATTTTCTCTTGAGCAAATTGAGCAGGTATTTCAGAGAGTTGCGCATGCACAGCGATTACTGGCTGTCGCGGCACGCAAACATAATCCTTTCGAAAACAAACCTTATCGTGCCAGCGCAGTAATTGCTGACGATAGTCAGACATTACGGCGGCTCCTGGCTGCGATACTTATTCACACCGGTATTGAAATTGTTGGTGAAGCATGTGATGGCAAGCACGCCATCGAGTTGGTATCAGAGAAAAGGCCGGATATTGTTTGTCTCGATTATGAAATGCCGGTGATGGGTGGTTTTGAAGCACTTAAAATTATTCATAACCTGTATCCTGAAATAAAGGCGATTATGGTTACTGCCATTGCTAACCGAGAAACATTCGAACGTGTAACTAGTCTTGGAATAAGGGGATATATTATTAAGCCGTATCATCCCGACAAAGTAACTCAAACCATTTCAAACCTACTCACAAATTGAATTGCACAGAACGGCAATTTGCTAGATAAAAATTTTTGAAACGAGTTGTCAGATATGAATTCCACTTGATTTAGGTAATTCCATCATGCAAGGAAGTTAGTATCTCAGGAAGCCGTTGGCGGTTCCCATTCCAGAACAAGGGATTGGAACCTATCATTAATTTTTTTGGAGCATGAAATTCGTACAATTCTACAAATGTTATTGGAATAATTTGAGGATTTGATGTAGTTAAGAAGGCTTGCTGAAACGGTTAAGCACTGAATAGATGTGTTCATGCCAAATTTTACGCTTGTCATTAAAAGATAAACGAGCATTTGCTGGGCTGGTGGATGGCAGGCGCAAACATTGAATGGCATCAAGATTGCAGCAAGGCAATACGTGACGAGTAAAGTAGCGTTCGGCTGTGCCACCGTTGAAAAATATATGGCTAATGTGTTTATAGCTGGAGAACAATGACGCGAAATCATTGATGGTGTAATTATCCGAGCGAATCTGAGTATCCAGGCTGCCGATGCGTTCGCACGATTTGAATACATCCCAGAGCGCGAGATGAGATGATTGCAACGCGGTTATTTTCTCCTGGTAAGAGGCATCGGCTTGAATAAGTAGCAATGGCGCTATGATTGGCCAGAATGCATTGCGTTGATGGGCATAATATTGATTGGCTGCAAGTGAAGCCTCGCCGGGCATGCTTCCAAGAATCAGGATTTTTGCGCGATCGCCGGCAATAGGAGTAAAACTATGGATGATTGCCATACTGTTCAAACATGAATGAGATCAACCAGTCTTATCTACGTAATAATGCCGCATCACCGTACCTTGTTGATCCAGTTCGTAAATCACAGGCCGGCCGGTAGCCAGTCTGCACTTCATTGCTTGCCTAGGGGTAAGGTTATTCAATAGCATCATCAATACACGCAAGGTATTGCGGTGAGAAACGATTAGAATACGTTTTCCTTGTCGAATCTCCGGCTGAATCGTTTCTTCCCAGTAAGGTTTAACGCGCATCAGAGTTTGTTGAATACTTTCTCCCGCTGGCAATTCATTTTTATCGATGCTGGCATAATTCAATTGATTTCCCGGAAAACGGGGGTCTGCGGGATCGAGATACGGCGGCGTAGCGTCAAATTTGATTTGGCACCCTAAAATAGGCCAGATGCCGAACCTTTTGATGGCTGGCCAACGCTCCATTCCCTCCAGCGCACCGTAATGGCGTTCATTCAATCGCCAATGTGCAATGATAGGAATATCCAAGCGCATGGCTGACAATACAAGTTGCGCAGTAGTAGTCGCCCGTTGTAACGATGAAGCAAAACATAGATCGAACGTGATATTGGCTTGTTTAAGCAAATAGGCAGCTTGCTTGGCTTCCTCCTCACCTTTTGGGCTTAAAGGAACGTCGCTCCAGCCTGTGAATTTTTTGTCGCGATTCCAAATACTTTGTCCGTGGCGAAGCAAAACGAGCTTTGTGATTTGCAGTTGCGGATATGCCGAGGTAGGTATGGCTCTTAGCATCAACGATTGCCAGGTTGCTGCGGGTTGTTGCAGGCTTGCGAGGATTCATGCCAGATTTGTTTCAAGGCAGGCCACAAACCGCTTCGCAACGTTTTGATATACTGAGAATTGTCCGTCAAACCTTTGACCAAACGGCGCTGCGCTCTGCCAAGGTTATGATACGGCATGCTCATGAAAAGGTGATGTGTTGCATGATAGCGTAGTCCGACCGGCGCCCATAACGGTGTAACCAGGAAATTGCCAGGTATGTTGATAGAATCGAGATATTGCTCGGCCAATGTCATTTTATGATCGCCGGGATTACGATAGGCATGGGCTGCCAATGTACGTAATGAATTGAGTGTAAAAACGGTCACAGCGGTCAAGTACCACAATACCAGTAATGAAGCGGGAAATATATCGATTGCGACTAACGCAATAACGCTCCCGCCGAATAAGCATGCGGCAATTTCTTGCTGGCGCCAATTCAGATCGTTGCGAATGGCATCCTCGGCGCGCCGATATGCCGGGTCGATTGTCAGCGATGAAGCGCGTTCCCAGACCACCTTGCGCAACGGCGGGATCAAGTACGACAACGGTGTCAGCAATACGAATCGCACTACGAGAAAGACGGGTATCAGCAATGACAGCAACACGTAGGTAATTATTTCCGCCGGTCTGCGCGTGGCAAATGGAAGATACTCGCCGTCGGCGCTGGTGCCGTACACGTCCGGTTTGTGATGGTCGTTGTGAACGCCATCGTAAGTAAACGACGGAATCATGAATGGAATCCCGCAGATGATATTCCATATCAAGCGGAAGTTTTTGAAAGTGCCCTTCTTTAAATGCGCCAGCTCGTGTACGAAAATGGCTGAGCGGTACAATGCCAGTACGGCCACGATAAACCCACCCAATTGCCATAGCGAGAACAATGGTGAGACTAGTGCTGTAAAAAAGGCTGCCCAACCCAATGTAATATGGAAAGTAAAATCAATCCAATAAATCCATGGATTGGGCGTCATCAAGTCGCGCACCAAGTGATGTGCTTCGCGGAGCGGAAATTCTTTGACGTATGTTTCTTTTTGTTCAATCATGCGTCGTCTCGCTAAGCTTCGGATTCAGGCCAACAAGATTGGATACGTTCCATTATCAACCGGTTAGCGGTGACATCGGTTTTGTTGATTTGCCCTAAATTCGGCATTGCCGGCCAGCCTGTATCGGTAAATTCTTGATTAGCAAACTGTTTGGGTTGGGCGTATCGCGGGATTACGTGAAAATGCACATCCGGATCGACCATCATCAGCATCAAGTAATTGATTTTGTCATAGTGAAATGCCTGCGCCAGCGCTGTTTCGATATGCCGGGTGACTTCGTACAATTCTGTAAAGCTTGCCGGACTCAATTCGGAAAAAGCCTGTGCAGGCTCATGAGCAGCCAGAACCAGTGCACCGAGGGTCGCTTGAGCCGGGCGTAATAACACGGACCAGTAGTGGTAGCGTCGAACGATGGTTTGTGGTGCGCCGAATTTGCGCATTGTGGCATTGAAATTTGCGGTTGTCGAATGCGTGGTCATAGTCTCAGTTATTCGTTAAAAATAATTCCGGCGCGCGCCAAGTCTTCGATGAAATCAATTTCGCACCACCGAAATCCTCTAATCGAACAGGATTTAACCAAATGCTGTTTAGCCAGATTATCAATAATCGATAAATACCACGATTTCAATTCCGCCGGATGACGAAGTGCCAGCTCTACAGCGTGCCGGAAAAGGTATGCGCCTTGTGAGCGAAAATAAATCAAACCGATCGATTCCGCATCGACTTGGTGTGGCGGTACGATTTTACTGACTTGCTTTACCCAGCCATCGGTATCCAATTGCACTTTCATGTCATCTGCATCGTAATTGTCTTTATAGTCTACACTGAGTGTAATGGGTGCAAATTCTGAATTCAAGACTTTACTTAGTAGCGCAGACTCGACCACGGTATCGCCGTTCAACAGTAGAAAATCGCCATCCATTTCTGTACGGGCTATCCAACAACTGGCCAAATTGTCGGCGACCTCGTAAAAAGGATTGAATAAGGTCTTGATATTGGGATAACCGGCATATTGCTGTAGCAGCAGGGATTCAATCAAACCAACCTGGAAGCCACTAACAATCGTGATATTTTCGACGCCAACCGCCAATAACGCGTCGATTTGCCATGCTAATACCGGTTTTCCTGAAACCGGCAATAGGCACTTTGGCGTGCTTTCGGTCAGCGGTAGCAACCGTCGCCCTTGTCCGGCGCTGAGAATGATGGCTTTAATAGGCTTTGTATTGTTAGTATTCGGCATATATCAATTGATTTCTGGGATATTTTCAAAAGCAAAGGCTGCTCGTGCGTTTTAATTCTGTCACGATATGCTGTGCGGTGCGGAGAAAATCGTCGATTTCCTCCACCGTGTTACTGCTTCCTAAACTTACGCGCACCGCGCAGCGCGCCAGCATCGGATCCACTTGCATGGCAGCCAGCACGTGGCTTTGCCCGGGATTTACACTGGAGCAGGCAGCACCGGCGGCTACGGCAAAACCGGCTTTGTCAAGCTTTACCACCAAAGTATCGCCTTCAATATCCGGCAGTGCAAAATAACAGGTATTGGGTATGCGAGCAGCTTGTTTCCCAAAAATAACAGCACCCATGCTTAGCAAACCTGTTTCCAAACGATCGCGCAAGCGTGAGACATGCTGTGCTGATTCTGCCAAGCGCAATACCGCCAGTTCGCAAGCGACACCAAAACCTACGATAGCGGGCACGTTTTCGGTTCCAGAACGCAAACCGTTTTCGTGACCACCCCCATAAATCAAGGGCTTCAATAATAATCGTTTGTCGACAATCAACGCGGCTGCGCCTTTGGGGCCATAAATCTTATGCGCGGATAACGTCATGGCATGCACTTTGAGT
>CAADGS010000125.1 GCA_900696615.1 uncultured beta proteobacterium | reverse complement strand
GCAGTAATTTTCAGCTGAGAATTGAGGATAAAAGCGAAACAAATTTACTGAAGATTGTTGATTTGAGATCAATGAAAGTAAGCGGTGATTTCTCGATTTCTATTGAAAATTACAGCGAGAATAACACACTAAACAAATCCCAATTAATAATTGAATCTAGTGAAGTGAAAGGTAAATTCGAATTAGAAGGTGATATAGACAGTTTCATTTTTGCTAAAAATATGCGCGTAAGTGGCTTATGCTCAATAGCTGCTACTTTTAGAAAACTAGTAGAGTTTACTGGATTGAATGCAGGAGCTGATTTTGAATTTAATTGCACTATCCATAAGACATTAAAAAATAACGCAGGTAGTGAGCAGGTAATGCTGGACGGCACTGAGGTCAAAGGCGATTTTAAATTTTATGGCGATATCGATGTTGCCGTTTCCGCAAAGAATATGCGTGTTAATGGTTCCTGTCTGATAGCGGCTCATTTTAGAAATAAACTGGAGTTCCCAAGTTTAAAAGTTGGGGGTGATTTGGAGTTTAGTTCTACGATTGATAAGCTCCTGGAAATACAAGACAAAAATAATTCAACCGATGGGCAAACCAATCAAAATAAAGGTAATGCAGATGGTATACAAGTAATGCTGGATGGCACTGAAGTCAGTGGCTATTTTAAATTTACGGCTACTATCGATGCCACTGTTTCTGCAAGAAATATGCATATTAGCGGTTTTTGTTCTATAGAAGACGACGCATGTTTTAAAGAAGATGTAGAGTTCAGAGGATTGAACGCAGAAGGGGATGTCAGATTCTACCCAACCATCCATAAGAAAGCGGATCTCTCCGGTATTCATGTACGGGGCAGTTTATATTTATCGAGAGATCTTGAAAAAAGGAATGGTGAATTTAAATCACTTAAACTGGTTAATAAAATTACTTCGGAAGAGTGGCGTAACCTTGCGGACTTGACACCTGATAGAGAAAATTTTCTCAATATGCATGCCTTAACAATTCTCCATGTCAGCTCATACTCAAACATGCAGTAATTGAGAAAGAGTTGCGGATCCATCGTCTGCAAACCGAATTGGGGGATATTGACACCAATTCTATAAACTGGGCAGGGCGTATACGTGAATTTTTTCGTAAACCGTTGCGCCTTTTAATTTCTTATAGTGAAAATTTGCCTGATAAATTAAGAGATCTCTTCGTAAAGTGGACGAAAACCGGAATTGAACGATGGTACGGTAATGTTAATAAACAAATCACCGTATCGTATTGTTCTGATGAACTATCTTTCTATTCTGGTTTTTACTGGATTCGTTGTTATGTTGAACAAAAAACTAGTAACCCCGTTACAGCAGGCGGTTTGATCGATTGTCTCTGGAATCCCGGTACTAAAGAAATTGTGATAGTGGGTGGCAAAAGCTTACCCATTCATCAACTCAATCAACAGAGAAAGTTAATACTTGAAACTCCTAATCAGGTAAAAGATTATTTGCGTTTCTTTTGCGAGTGTGTGTGGGGCGATCAAGGATCTTTCCATATTTATGAGATCCCGCATGAATCCGACGCTGCTGAAATTAAACAGCTCATTAAAGAAATTGTCATTACAGAAGAAAAACCTGAGTATTGGGTCGCAAAAGCACACGTCATTTATGCAGATTACGTTTTTAATACTACTTTCCATATTTATAAAAATGGCCTCATTCAAATGGAGGAGGATGAACCCATACGGGATGGTGTAAACATCCGATTCCAATTTTCTGGATCATACCGTTATGACGGAATCGGGAAGAATGCAACCTTAAAAGCAGTTCGGCCTATGCAGTTGGAGCTACATAAAGCCGATGCTAAAAAAAATACCAGTGATAAACCTGCCAAGTTAGAAGAATTGAGTCAACACCTCTCAAACGAAATCGACAAATTTCCAGATCCACCTGAAATTAGCTTACAAAAATTACCGAATACACTTGAAAATAATAATTATAACGAGCCAGCTCAATGTGAATCATCTTACTGGCAGAAGGTTATAAGCTATCTATCTGGGAAGAAAGAGATAATTTATCACTACTCGAATAAATTTTATTCAAATACGGGAGGATATAGGCGGTGGCTGGATCGCTTTGGATTTTCTTTACCGATGCAACTGCCTGTAATTGATTTGCGCGGTGCGCATATCGAGACATTAAATGACCGGAGAGGAAACGGATGGCGTGATCCGGAATCATCTGAACGTAACCATAACTGGTTAAATTATGGAATCTTTCTTCGTTTGGAAGGATTCACTTTTAATCGTCTTATTCATATATTAGATACAAAAATTAGAAAACTATCTGCAGAATTCAACCAAACACCGGCCCTTAACGACCAAAACTGGAGAGCACGCTTAGGATGGCTGTATCAACAGTATCCGAAGGGAGTGCCTGATGGATATATATTCGATCAACAACCGTTTTCACAAGTAATCAAAGCCTATCGTTCTCGCGGGGATATTGCAAACGCTAATGGCATTCTGAGGGCCAAAATTTCCATTGAATTCATGCTGTTTGCGCAACGCGTAACGCCCGAGTTCCTTCTTGTATTCGGCTTATTTGCAGGAATTACATTCATGATTGCTACTCATAGCATGACATCTTCGGTAAATGAAGATCTGATACCTGTTTTGTGGGGCATGCTAGCTGGTACTTTGGGAACATTATTTCGTTGCCCGGAAGAAGAAAAATTGGATAGAAATTATTTTATTTTTCTTATTTTACCTGCTGTGTTAATCATTACTTATTTTGTCTCCGGTTTATTATTCTCAAATCAATCGGCGCCAGCCAGCGTCTTTTTTATTCAAGTGCTATTTTTATCCATTGTGATGTGGGGGATAAGAATTGGGAGACTAATCGTTTATACCGCTCAAATTATTTATTGGATTGGCTTTGATTATGGTTTATCGATTTTTCGTGCATTGCTAACCATTCTTATTTGCCTTGCAATAGGTGCATGGGGCGTTAATACAGTTAATAATGATAAGAAATTCCTGGTGCTGAATGTGGACTATGCAACTCCGTTTGTGGATAGTGCAAACCAACCGCATTTTTTGCGCATTAAGCCGGCTCCTGAAGCTACGGTGTCGTTGCATTCCAGCAAACTTGAGCAAACGCAATCCGCGGCAACAATGGAGTGCGGAGAGGCTATCGATCCATTTATTTATGCATTGGATGTTTTCATTTCTTTGGTCGATCTTCGCCAAGAAATTCTCTGTAATTTGCGCAGTGCTGATCCTACGAAACTGGAGGAAAAAAGTGCTGAATGGAGTGAGTTGCTCATACAAACAACTTGGGACGAACGACGCGATTATTTGCTGGATAAAGTCCTTAATACAAACCACCCGCAAATGTGGGTGTGGCTGGCAGCGGCGTATACCATTCTGGGTTGGGTGGTTATTTCTTTGACTATCCTGACAATCGCCCGGAATATAAAAAACTATTTAAGCGATAATAATCAATAACTCTGAAATGAAGTTTTTCGGTGTTTTCTGCTACAGTAAGAAAGCAACACTCACCAAGGGAGGCAAATATGCAAATGCGGTTATTTTTATTAATATTGGCAATGTGTACAGGATTGATCGGTTGTGCTTCGATGTCTGAAACACAGCGTGGCACAGCGCAAGGAACGGTAATTGGTGCCGGTGCTGGCGCTGCGATCGGTGCACTGATCGGTGGCGGCAAAGGCGCTGCGATCGGCGCGGGTTCGGGTGCTGCACTCGGCGCGGGCGCCGGTTATTTGTGGTCGCAAAGGATGGAAGAGCAGAAGAAACAAATGGAAGCTGCAACCGCCGGAACAGGCGTGCAAGTTTCACAAACCGAAGACAATCGCCTTAAATTGAATATTCCCAGCGATATTTCATTCGATTCCGGAAAATCGGATATTAAACCCGATTTCAGGCCGATTCTCGATAATTTCGCTACCAGCTTAAATAACAACCCGGATACCGGCATCATGATTATCGGGCATACCGACAACACAGGGAGCGATGCGATCAATAACCCGCTATCAGTAAACCGTGCCGCCAGCACACGCGACTATCTGGTCAGCCGCGGTGTGGCGATCAAACGCATTCAAATCGATGGGCGTGGTTCTTATGAACCGGTTGCAGCCAATGACACGCCAGAAAACAGAGCGGATAATCGCCGTGTGGAAATCTTTGTCATGGAGCAGCAAAAAGCATCGGAGGCGCCACCGCCTGCGTCATCGCCCCAGCAATAGAATTGCGGTTCCAACCGTTACTCATCCTGGATTGCATAGCATATAAGGGATGAGTAGCGGCAATCAAAATACGTGGCCAATCATCGGATAAATATTGCGCTTTGATTGTCGATCAAAGCTTCCATTCTGCAATGAATGGCAGATAGAAATCTCCAGAATCAGGAATGGCTCCCCGGATACCGCATAAAGCGGCGGCAAATTTATTGGCGCGGGCCAAAGTAAGGTCAATTGGCCAATTGCGCAATTGACCGAGCATATACACGGCAGCAAACCCATCACCGGCTCCAACGCTATCTGTATAGGCCGATAAAACTGCCCATCCCTCTACCTGATGCTTTTTCCCCTTGTTATCGAGTTGCCAGGCACCCTGTTCACCGCAGGTCACCAGCAAACTCTGCAATGCAAACCGTTTAATCAATGCCGCTGCTTTTTGCGTTGCCTGTTTTCCGGTTAATTGAAGAAGAGAGACTAGAATTTCGAGCTCCTCCAGATTGATTTTCGCGGCATCCGCATACTTTAGCGAACGTTCGATGATTGATCGGTCATACCAAGGCTTGCGCAAATTGATATCCACTAGGCGTGGCGCCTTGCTGCTGCGAGTAAGCGAAGCCAAAGCTTGAGCGGAGATTGTATGGCGTTGCGCCAAGGTGCCAAAATATATCCAATGCGGACGCACTGCCAAACTAACCATATGCGCCATACCGGCATGGATATAGTCATACGCTTGCTCCGGTAAAATATCGAAATGGTGCTCGCAACCCTCCATGCGCACCATCACTTGACCGGTTGGGTGCAAAGCATCGAGCTGTATACCGCAAGCATCCATCCCCGTTTCTTTGAGTATGGCGATTAGTTGACGGCGAAGCTCATCATCTCCGGTTCGCGTAATCAGCACCGGGTGTAATCCAAATGCTTGCAGGTGACGCGCAACGTTAAACGGCGCCCCTCCGAATACCTTGCGGTCGGCAAAGATATCCACCAGAACTTCACCAAACAGTATAATTGTTTCGGTTTGCGTAGCGATCACAGGATATTTTGGCGCGCCCAACACGATTCGAACGTGCGACCCCCGCCTTCGGAGGGCGGTACTCTATCCAGCTGAGCTATGGGCGCGTTGATAAAATACGTTGCCAATGCTTTTTCGATTGGCCGACAGCATAACCGCTTTTATAGGACTCGTCCAACTTGATTAAGCGGTAACGTTCCGAACAAGGAAAAGACGCAACGTAGCACAAACTACAAAGTTTGAATAAAAAATAGCATATTTACGGTTTAAACAAACGATCATGAACATCCAGTCAAAACTCAAGGTTTACTATAATTCAGCCTGCCCGGTTTGCAAAGCAGGGATTGAATCGCAAATGCAGAAAATGAGTGTTTGCGAAATGCAATGGAACGACGTCCATAAAGATAATCGATCCGCGGCAGAAATCAGCACCGACTTGGAGTTCGTTAGAGAGCGGCTGCATGTGATCGATGAGAACGGCGATCTCCAGATTGGATTTGATGCTTTTCTGGCGATTTGGCGCAATTACCCTAAAGAAATCTGGAAATACAAAGTGTTTGGCCTACCTGTTTTAAAACAGTTCTGCCGATTTGGGTATAACGTATTCGCAATTGCATTGTATCGATGGAATAAATGGAAAAGTCATTGGTAGATCGACGAGATAAATAACTGCATTGCACCATTCAACTGTTTTCAGTTTTGTTTTCTGCCTACTCTGCAAGCTTGCATTTTTGGACTCGCGCTGCCAAAAAACAGGGCTTTCTGATTTGCTCAGTTCTTTTCCCAAGGAATGATATGATTAATCCATACATTGAATATATCGTTGGAGGAAATCATGCGCAAGTCAGAACCCGAATCGGGACTCAATTTTAATCTGATTATGCCAGCCGCATTGTTGCTGGTATTGTTGATCGTACCGTTTTCAATCAATTCTTTTATGCATTTCATGTCGGGTAAACGCCAGTTTAATCCGGTAGTCATGAAATTGCCGGTAGACAGTTCAGCCATTTCGATTCCGGCATCCGCAAAACAATACGAAAGCTTTGATGTGGGATTAAATCTTGAAACCAAGCAACTCGCCAAGTTTTTAAACGAAATTATAGCCACAGCGTCGGAAGGTACTTCAATTCAGGGAATTATCGGCGTGGTATCACCCATTATGAAGGCAGAAGTTACCGGTGTGGATTTTGAGGTCGATCGGCTGGGCCCACAAGATCCAGGCTCTGATTATGATGGTTCGGCGCGCTGGCGCTGGCGCGTTACACCTGAATCTGCAGGAGAGCAAATATTAAAATTTCAGTTGCACTTATCGACACAACATAATGCACAGATGGATACTAAAATTCTCGATCTTGCGGAAGCCAGCTTTTCTGTCCAAGCCAGTCCATTAGAATGGATGAAGCGAAATGTGCTCTGGATTGCACTAGTTCTGATGCTATCCGTTGCGGTCTTGTTTGGATTGCGCAGGCGCTATGCGCAATAGGTTTTCCGGTTTCCCGCTGCATTCCAAATACAACGAAGCTATATTATTCAATCAGCTTCTACCGCGCCACTTGAAAAAAAATGAACAATCCTTATATCGCTTATTGAAAGTGTTTTTGTAGCAAACCAACGCCCCATCAATAACTCAGCAGTGACCGATTGAATGAGGCGACGATGATGTCAAAACGCAGTGTACTGTTTTAATTGATAAGGAGAAATTTATTATGGCCATTACACGATATGAACCATGGGGTTTGTTGAGTCAATTGCAAAGAGAATTGGAACGGAATGTCGCGGAAGGCTCCACTGCAACTGCGGAATGGGCGCCTGCAGTTGATATTAAAGAAGAAACCGACAAGTTTGTCATTCATGCGGATATTCCCGGTGTTAAACCTGAAGAAATCGATATCAGTATGGAAGATGGGGTACTAACCATTAAAGGCGAGAAAAAATCTGAATCCAAAACTGAGAAAGAGGGTTATAAGCGCGTTGAACGCACATATGGCTCTTTCTACCGACGATTCAGCCTACCCGACACCGCCAATTCCGAAGCAATCTCGGCGACATCGAAGCATGGCGTGCTGGAAATCGTAATACCAAAACGCGAAGCAGTGTTACCGAAAAAAATTACAGTCAGTTCGGTGGAGTGATTCAAACCAGTCTATTTCGATCATAGTTATGTAAAAATGGGGCCTGCAAGCCCCATTTTTACACGCAGTTTGTTTTTGCCAAACGAACCAAAGCATGACAAAATTGCTTTCCTGCGCTAAGTAACACTTCCTTGAGTGACGCCGCAAACCTTTTGATTCTTATTAAACCTCACTGATGCCTCTGATTACCTTGGAAAACGCTTGCTTGGCATTTGGCCATCACGCCTTGCTGGATCATGTCAGCTTGCAGCTTGACGCAAATGAACGCATTGGTTTGATTGGCAGAAATGGCGGTGGCAAATCCAGTTTATTGCGAGCTTTAGCAGGTGAAATCAAGTTGGACGATGGCAAGCTATGGCTGGCTCCGAACTTGAAGCTGGCCTATGTTTCACAAGAACCGATTTTGAATCCGGTTAATACGGTATTTCAAGAAGTATCGAATGGACTGGGCAAAATTAGCCGAATTCTGCTCGATTATCATGCAATCTCACATGCCCTAAGCGAAACAGTAGACAACACAGATGCCCTGTTGATGCAACTACAGGATTTGCAAGGCGCCTTGGAAGCGGAAAATGGCTGGAACCTGCAAGCAACAATTGAAACTGTGATCGACAAATTGAATTTGCCTGCAGATACTTTGATTGAACATCTTTCCGGCGGTTTAAAAAAACGTGTGGCCTTGGCGCGGGCTTTGGTGGTATCGCCCGATGTACTGCTACTAGATGAACCGACCAATCACCTGGATTTTTCTTCGATCGAATGGTTGGAAGAATTGCTGCGGGATTTCTCAGGTAGTGTGTTATTTATCACGCATGATCGCCGCTTCCTGGATAATGTGGCGACACGTATTGTTGAGCTGGATCGTGGTAATTTGCAGAGTTTTTCAGGTAAATTTTCAGATTATCAGCGCAAAAAAGCCGAGATGCTCGAGATTGAAACCATGCACCAGAAAAAATTTGATAAATTCCTGGCGCAAGAAGAGGTGTGGATACGCAAAGGAATCGAAGCACGGCGCACTCGCAATGAAGGCAGAGTAAGGCGGCTGGAGGCTCTGCGTTTGGAACGCGCCGCCCGGCGGGAAAAAGTCGGTAAAGCCAATATTGCAGTCGATGCCGGAGAACGTTCCGGTAAACTTGTCGCTGAGCTGGAACATGTTAATAAAAGCTACGGTGATAAGATAATTATCAAAGATTTTTCTTGCCGCATTCTGCGAGGAGATAGAGTAGGTTTATTGGGTCCGAATGGAGCAGGTAAGTCGACACTGCTAAAGCTCATTCTTGGTGAACTGCAGCCAGATTCCGGTAAAATTCAACAAGGAACAAAGTTGTCGGTTGCTTATTTCGACCAAATGCGCGAACAACTGGATGAAGAAATGGTGCTAACGGATACCATCAGCCAAGGCTCCGAATTCGTTGAAATCAACGGTAAACGAAAGCATGTGATCAGTTATCTGGAAGATTTTCTATTTGCTCCGGAGCGGGCCAGATCGCCTGTCAAATCGCTTTCCGGCGGCGAGCGTAACCGGTTGTTACTCGCACGCTTATTTACCCGACCAGCCAATGTTCTGGTACTTGATGAGCCCACCAATGATTTGGATATTGAAACACTTGAACTACTGGAAGCTTTGTTACAAGACTATTCTGGAACATTGTTTCTGGTTAGTCATGATCGTGAGTTTCTTGATAACGTCGTCACGCAAGTAATCGTATTTGAAGGTAATGGCAAATTGTGTGAATATATCGGTGGCTATGAAGATTGGATACACATCAAACATTCTGAAAAACATATCAATCAACAGAAAGTAGACTCAAAACCACCAGCCACTTCTCCAACTTCCATTTCTAAATCACCCAAGATTTCCCGCACTAACAGACTTAGCTATCTGGAAGCCCGTGAACTAGAAACATTACCTGGCAAAATTGATGCTTTGGAGCAAGAACAAATGAATATTACCTTGCGTTTGAACGAGCCAACGATTTACCGCGATTATCCAGATGAAGCAAAAGCACTAAAGACTCGATTTAATGTGATTGAAAAAGAACTAACAAATTATCTTGCAAGATGGGAAGAATTGGAGTCAAAATCCATCGCCAAAATATGATACTTAAGGCAAATTTCCCTATAAACAACATGGACATGCTTGCACTTATACATTGACCAAATCGGGCACATCGTTTAAAGTTCGACTTTTAGAGGAGGAGGTTTACATGAAACAAAAATTGATGATGAATTTATTACTTGCCATGAGTATGTTTTTGGCAATAGCAAGTGTAGCTCAAGCGGCCGGGGATGCGGCAGCAGCGAAAGAAAAACTTTCAATGTGTGAAGGTTGTCACGGAATTCCAGGGTACAAAACGGCTTTTCCTACTGCATATCATGTTCCAAAACTGGGTGGGCAACATGCAGAGTACATTATTAAAGCGCTAGAAGGATACAAAAATGGCACACGTAGCCATCCAACCATGACAGGTTTGGCTAAAACGTTATCCCAACAAGATATAGAAGATTTTGCTGCTTATTATTCTAAAAATTAAGTTAATTACGCAAGGAACGAATCATGAAGAATTATGTTATAGCCGCATTAAGCGGTGCAGCCTTGATACTTTCTGGGCAAGTAATGGCTGCCGATATTGAAGCAGGTAAAGCCAAAGCAGCTGAAGTTTGCGCCTCATGTCACGGTGTTGATGGCAATAGCCCTGCACCTACTTTTCCTAAAATTGGCGGACAATATAGAACTTATTTAGTCAAGGCCTTGAAAGATTACAAATCTGGCACTCGCAATGATCCTGTCATGGCTGGCATGGTCGCTAACCTGAGTGCGGCAGATATTGAAAACTTAGCTTTTTACTATTCAAGCCAGGCCGGTAGTCTGAATTCAAATAAATAAAATACGGATTTTTTTCAAGAAACAATAACGGGATAACGCAGTGTGTACTGAGTTTATCCCGTTTTAGTTTTATCTCCCAAGCCTAATTGCTTATCCAAGCAATCAAAATAAACTGTAGAATCTGGAGAAGTCTGATTGCGTTGAGCCTGCCATATCATTTCTGCCAGACATTCCATTACATGATGTGCCGCCTCGTGTTCATCCGAAAAATGCTTTTGCAAGTGCAAGAAGCGCTCACGAATACCTGCAGGTTGATCAATTGATAATTGCTCCTTGATCGCCATGTGCATACTCATATGGAGAAAGGGGTTAACATCGCCCATCTCAGGGAGATAGTCCTTATCCAGGTAGTCCTCCGCATTTTCGAGAATGCTATGGTACTCGTAGTGTTGCAATATCACCTCTAGCGCAATCGTTTCAATACCGGACAATATTTCATGGTGGCGATATTTGCGCCAGGTTTCAAAAAATAGTTGCCGCACTTGTTCCCGGGATGGTTTAAACATGATCAGATATTTTTGTTTCGATATTCACACAAGTGATTGATTTGACAAACCCCACATTCAGGCTTCCTCGCTTTACAAACGTATCGCCCATGTAGAATAAGCCAATGGTGCGCATCCTGCCGAAATTCCTTAGGTACCGCCTTTAATAGTTTTAGCTCGACTTCCAGAACATTTTTCCCCGGTGCAATACCCGTGCGGTTGGCGACCCTGAAAATATGAGTGTCTACAGCAATGGTGGGTTCTCCAAATGCTGTGTTCAATATTACATTTGCTGTTTTGCGCCCGACCCCGGGTAATTTCTCCAATTGCTCTCGTGTTCGTGGCACTTCACCCTGATAGTCCTTGATTAATAATTGGCAGGTTGCGAGAATATTTTTAGCCTTTGTTTTATACAGTCCAATCCGTTTGATGAATTCAATCAAACCTGTTTCGCCTAGAGCAAGAATTTTTTCTGCAGTATTGGCATGAGGAAACAGTTCCCGCGTTGCCAGATTAACGCTTTTATCAGTGGCTTGTGCAGAGAGAATGACAGCAATCAACAATTCAAAAGGAGAATGGTATTCCAATTCGGTAGTAGGATGCGGGTTTATGGATTTCAAACAAGCAAAAATTTCATAACGTTTAACTGAATTCATGCGGTATTCACACTAAACATTGCCGCTTGCTTGGTTTCGGATCGTTGCAGCACGTTTAATTGCCGCCTGAACAATCGCTTTCTTGCGCTCCTCGGCAGATATATGCATTGTTTCAGTTGATGCTACGTTTTGGGATGGAGTGGCTGCTTTGGCTGGCGGTTTCTCTCGCTTAAGAAGCCGTTGCAATTTGAATTGATATCGTGAGCGAGCCTGGTCAGCCGCTTGCTTTCTCGACACAGCATCGGTTTTATTCTTAACGGGCACCATGCTGATACAATCCATTGGACAAGGCGCAATGCATAATTCACAACCCGTGCATTCTGCCGCGATAACGGTATGCATCTGCTTGGCGGCTCCAGCAATGGCATCGACCGGGCATGCTTGAATGCAAAATGTGCATCCAATACACAAATTCTCGTCAATACTAGCGACTGCCTGTGGTTTAGGGATCCCATGACCGGTATTCAGCGGTTTGGGTTGAACACCCAATAAATTTGCCAGCTTGAGAATACCTTCCCAGTCACCGGGAGGACATTGATTAATATCAGCCCGCCCTTCTGCGATAGCTTCTGCATAAGGACGGCAAGCAGGAAATCCGCATTTCTTACATTGTGTTTGCGGCAAAATCGCATCTATTTGATCGACGAGTTCGACTAGCTGTTGATCCATGCTAAGCGCTTCTCAATTGAGACGGCTGCACACACACGGCCTTCGCAATTTCCTTCACTAATCCCGGACCATGGTAAATCAGCCCGGTATATAACTGAATCAGACTGGCTCCCGCTTCGATTTTATCCTGTGCATCGTTTGCTGACATAATGCCGCCAACGCCAATGATGGGAATGGCATTCTGCAGCAGACGGTGCAGTTGATAAACAATCTTTGTAGACCGCTGAGTTAAAGGCGCACCGCTAAGACCGCCTTGTTGCTGCGCGACCGGCAAGTGATCCACACCACTTCTTGAAATGGTGGTATTCGTTGCAATTACACCATCCATGCGATGCTTCATCAAAGTTGAAGCAATTGATTCAATTTGAGCTGGCTCAAGGTCGGGAGCGATTTTAACGGCGATGGGAACGTATTTCCCATGTTCTTGGGTTAATCGATCTTGCTGGTTTTTTAATTGGCCTAACAGATAATCCAATGCCTCAGCGTCTTGTAACTGCCGTAAATTTTGCGTATTAGGTGAGGAAATATTCACAGTGACATAACTCGCATAGCGATATACCTTCTGAAAACCGATCTGATAATCATCCACTGCCTTATCGATTGGCGTATCGAAGTTTTTGCCAATATTAATACCCAGCACACCGCGATAATCCGAACATTTGATATTTTCTATCAATTGATCTACACCATGATTATTAAAACCCATCCGATTGATGACGGCTTCCGCCTCTGGTATGCGGAAAATGCGCGGTGCAGGATTACCCGGTTGGGGCCGCGGTGTTACGGTTCCAGCTTCAAGAAAGCCAAATCCCAGCGTGGCAAGCGCATCCAAGTGCTCGGCATTTTTATCCAAGCCAGCGGCAAGTCCGACCGGATTGGGAAAATTTAATCCCATTACAGTGCGGGGTTGACACACTACCCGGGTATTTTTCAATAATCTCAGTTTGTTTAACCGATCCATGGCATTAAATGTCATGCCATGCGCCACTTCAGGATCAATCTTAAAAAGCAGCGGGCGAAGAAATGTATAAAGCATGCGGAATTCTATCCTGACAAGACCTTATTTGCATGTATTTAGCCGAATTTTTCGAAAATTCATTTTAACGCACATAATTTTCCAGTGGCATCCACCGGCCATCGGCTAAAACTTCTAAAGGGTGAAAATTGGCTTTATATCGCATCTTACGATTTTCTTTGATCCAATAGCCCAGATAAAGATAAGCCAGATTATGAATCTTGCATTGTTCAACCTGCCACAAAATGCTATAAGTACCAAAACTCGCATGGACTACACTTGCATCGTAAAAAGTATAAACGGATGAAAGTCCATCCGGTAGCACATCGACGATACTGATCATCCGCAATGTTTCCCCTTCATGAAATTCAATCAATATAGAATTTACATGACTTTGTAATAAAAAGTTCTGATACTGCTCAAGACAGTCATTATCCATTCCTCCCCCTGCATGGCGCTGCGCCTGATACTGCTGATACAGCGCATAATGTTGCGATTTGTAGTGGAGCTCATGCAACGTAGCAATAAGCCGGTGTTGCTTCCAGACGCG
>CAADGS010000124.1 GCA_900696615.1 uncultured beta proteobacterium | reverse complement strand
ATACCGAATTCACACGTTATTCGCTGGTACAACATTTACCCGAGGCTGCCCAATTAGGGGCAACCGATCCGGAACTGCTTGCTTACCTGTCTCTGCCTCGTGATTGGTTAGCGGAAATTCCGGGGCGCACGTTTGCCGCGGTAAAAGTTGCGATGATCTACGGCGATCTAAACCGATCCAATGAATTGCTTGCCCAAGCCCACAAGTGGTTCGGTGGGAATCCGCTGGTAGCCTCGCTGATTGGCCGGCAGGCGCATTCGCTGGCGGTAACGGATTTTATGTTGCGTCCCAGCGGGTTTGAGCGCATGCTCATTATGATGTCGGCCGATGCGTCCGAGACGCGGGCTGGACGAGTTTCACAGCGCTTGCTGGAAATTGAAACATATCGATTGATGGCGTTGCGCAGTTTACCGATGGTCAAACGGCTTATGCCAGAATTAACCAAAGCCGAGCGGCAATTGGCCGAAATTACGGCGCAACTGGAAAATAAAGCCGCTTCGGATCAGGAACTGCTGGATACCCTCACATTGCTGGCTGCGCGTATCGAGCGTGCGACGGTTGAGCATGGCTACCGCTTTGCGGCAACGCAAGCGTATAACAAGCTGGTCGTGCAACGAATCGCCGATTTGCACGAAAAAGCCATTCCCGGAACGCAAACAATCGGGGAATTCATGCAACGACGACTTTCTCCGGCAATCGCCACGGTGGAAGCAACCGCGCAACGCTTGAGTTATTTATCGGCGCGTGTCTCGCGCGCCAGCGCATTATTGCGCACCCGAGTTGACATTGTTGCGGAAACGCAGAACCAGCAGTTGCTGGAGAAATTGACACGTGGCCAGGAACTGCAATTACGGCTGCAAAGCACGGTGGAAGGTTTATCCATTGCAGCAATATCCTATTACGTCATCAGCTTGCTGTTTTACGTGACCAAAGCAGGTAAAGCGGCCGGGTTACCGATTCATCCCGAACTGCTAACCGGTGCACTGATTCCAGTGGTGCTATGGATCGTGTGGCGAACGATACGGCGAATTCACGACAAGTTTTTCAAAACGCATTGATTTTGATGTGAAGAGCTTTATAAAAAATATGCAAGATATGTTCCGGTTTCTCATCAATTAATGGTATTTCGCTATACGGCTGATACCAACCTAATGGCATACTAGGCTTTCTCAAATCACTGACAGCTATCAGCTTACCGGTATAACCATAGTAGTATTCGGAAATCTCACCCCTTTTGTATTGTTTGCATGCCCTCACATTTCCGACCAACTAATGACACCTGTATAAGCCGTGACGAGTATGACGATCCCAAACACGATGCGATACCAGGCAAAAATGGTGAAATCGTGATTGCTGACGAATTTAAGTAGACCGCGTACCGCCACCAGCGCACTCAAAAAAGCTGCAATGAAGCCGGTCACGATCAAGCCCAAATCACTCCAATCCAGCAATTCGCGGTTTTTGAACAGATCATAAAAGGTGGCTGCAAACATGGTGGGGATCGCGAGGAAAAAAGAAAACTCCGCTGCTGCCTTGCGCGATAGGCCGAAAAACAGGCCGCCGATAATGGTCGCACCGGAACGTGACGTACCCGGAATCAGCGCCAGGCACTGCGCCAGGCCAATTTTCAAAGCATGTTTCCAATCCATGTCATCGACTTGCTCGACTTCGATCACGTGCTCTCTGCGCTCTGCCCACAATATTAGCAGGCCGCCAACGATCAGTGCCGTTGCAACCGGTATGGGATGAAACAAATAGAATTTGATAATTTTAATGAACAGCAACCCCAGTATAGCTGCTGGCAAGAATGCGATCATCACATTGATTACAAACCGATTAGCCGATTCGCTGGTACCGATGCCGCGAACCACTTCGATAATCTTATTGCGATACTCCCAGCATACCGCCAATATCGCACCCAGTTGAATTGAAATGAAGAAAACTTTGGCGCGCTCGTCATTAAAATCAAGCAAATCACCGACCAGAATCAAATGGCCGGTGGAAGACACGGGCAAAAACTCGGTTAAACCCTCAACAACGCCCAGGATCAGCGCTTTTAACAATACTATAAAATCCATATCGCGTTGCTCAACTTTATAAATGAAGTGAAGACTACAGTTTGCTATATATTTCCGCGCCCTGTTCCTTGAATTCCGCAGACTTTTGCGCCATGCCGACTGCCAAGGCCTCTTCGTCAGCCACACCTTGGTTGGCTGCGTAATCACGCACGTCCTGGGTAATTTTCATCGAGCAAAAATGCGGGCCGCACATAGAGCAAAAATGCGCCACTTTGGCGCCTTCCTGCGGCAAGGTTTCATCGTGAAACTGCTGGGCTTTGTCCGGATCCAGGCTTAAATTGAATTGATCTTCCCAGCGGAATTCAAACCGCGCTTTGGACAGCGCGTTATCGCGAATCTGCGCGCCAGGATGACCCTTTGCTAGATCCGCAGCATGTGCGGCAATTTTGTAAGTAATGATCCCGTCTTTGACATCGTCCTTGTCCGGTAAGCCGAGGTGTTCTTTCGGTGTCACATAACATAGCATTGCCGTGCCATACCAGCCGATCATCGCGGCACCGATAGCGGAAGTGATGTGATCATAGCCCGGTGCAATATCGGTCGTCAGCGGGCCAAGCGTATAAAATGGCGCTTCATCGCAATATTTTAGTTGCAGGTCCATATTTTCCTTGATCAAGTGCATCGGCACATGGCCGGGGCCTTCGATCATCGTTTGCACATCGTGTTTCCAAGCGATTTTTGTCAATTCACCGAGTGTTTTCAGCTCGGCAAATTGCGCTTCGTCGTTGGCATCGTAAATCGATCCCGGACGCAAACCATCCCCAAGCGAAAAGCTGACGTCATAGGCTCTCATGATCTCGCAGATTTCCTCGAAATGCGTATACAAAAAGCTTTCCCGGTGGTGCGCCAGACACCATTTCGCCATGATCGAACCGCCACGCGACACGATACCGGTCATGCGTTTCGCGGTCATCGGCACATACGCCAGCCGCACGCCGGCATGAATGGTAAAGTAATCAACACCTTGCTCGGCTTGCTCAATCAACGTATCGCGGAAAATTTCCCAGGTTAGTTCTTCGGCTTTGCCATCGACCTTTTCCAGTGCCTGATAAATCGGCACGGTGCCGATCGGCACCGGGCTGTTACGGATGATCCACTCACGCGTTTCGTGGATATTTT
>CAADGS010000123.1 GCA_900696615.1 uncultured beta proteobacterium | reverse complement strand
TGCGTCGCAAGATTTATTTTATTAACGCGCATTGTGTAAATACAGCAGCCAAAAATGCTCAATATCAAAGTGTATTACATGAGGAAGGTGTTTTATTGTTCGCTGATGGAATTGGCATGAGATTGGCCTCTAGGGTTGCCGATTGTCAGTTAGTTGACAATGTAAATGGAACAGATTTGTTTCCGGTTCTTTGTCAAGATGCTGCGAATACAGGAGTGACATTGGCATTACTCGGTGCGCGTCCAGGCATTGCACAGCGTTGTGCAGATAATATGCGAAAGCAGTTTCCTAATTTGAAGATTGTTTTTATTCACGATGGTTATTTTAATACAGCCAGCGAGTCGGAAATTATAAAAAGCATCAATGATAGCAAAGCGCATATTTTGTTTGTAGCGATGGGAGTTCCAATGCAAGAGTTTTGGGTTGACCGAAGTGCTGAAAAACTCAATGTACCGATTATATTGGGTGTAGGCGCATTATTTGATTTTTATTCCGGCGAAATGCCTCGTGCACCGATACAAATGCGGAAACTTGGTTTAGAGTGGTTGTTTAGATTGATTTTGGAGCCAAGAAGGTTGTTTGTTCGATATGTCTTGGGTAATCCGGTATTCATTATGCGCATGATATGGAGACGCTTACGAGGGCAAAAATTCTTGCAAGAAGCGCCTTTGATTAACGATGGCGAACAAATATCATAACGCAGTAATACTAGTTGACTGATCTTATTTACCTAAATTAAGCCAACTTCTATAACTCATAAGATACAAATAATAAGTATTATTCATTTATATTGCTTTCCATTATTCAATACATGTTTAATTATCTCCATTGATCAGAATATTTGCATGAGATGAAAAAAAAATCCGAAGTCAGCTTAGCCAATTTTATTATTGCAGGAACAGAAAAGGCTGGTACAACATCAGTATTTACGTACTTAAGCACACATCCACAAGTTTGTGGGTCGATTGTTAAAGAAACTGATTTTTTTAGGAATTCATATTCCGGGGATCGTGAGAAAGATATTGCAAATTACGCAAAATATTTTCAGGGTCGCGCTCATCAAGCAGCAGTAGTCATGGAAGCTTCACCAGGCTATCTTGGTAGTGGCGCTGATGTGGCAAAGCGTATCCATACCTTGATACCAAATGTTAAGTTATTGTTCATTCTTAGAAATCCTGTCGATCGTATTTATTCATCATTTAATTTCCATGTTGGAAAGCTGAATCTCAGTAAGGATCTGAGCTTTGAAGAATACATTGATAAATGTATTGCATATGATTCCGGAGAGAAAACTCATGCAGAATTAGGTATTGATGAATGGTATTTAAAAGTAATCAGTTTTGGTCGCTATGCTGATTATCTTAAGCATTATTACCAGCTATTTTCAAAAGAACAGATTAAGATTATGTTCTTTGAAGACATGAATTGTGATATCGAATGTTTTATGCGGGAATTATGTCAATTTCTTGAAATATCACCTGCCCACTTTGATGATTACGATTTTAGAAAGATTAACGTTACGTACGAAAGTAGATTTAAGTGGTTGCACAAAGTTGCAGTAACTATAAATGCAAAATCTGAGCGTTTTCTTCGTCAACGGCCTGCTCTTAAACAGTTAATTGTGAATTCTTATAAAAAACTGAATCAAGCAAAAGAAGGATATGATGAAATACCTGATAATAGCCGGGAAAGGCTTGAGCAGTATTACTCGCCAAGTATTGATACCCTACGAGGCTTAATAGGTGTAGAAAATATACCCTGGAAACATTCGGATTTAAGACAATAGCGTGTGGTACTTGGTAAAAGGCACTCGATACTTTTATTATATAGTATCGAGTGCCAAATTATATTGTACTAGAGATTTGTTTAGAAATTAGTTGACACATGAAGAAAATGCGCTCGGACAAGTTGCATCCAATCCGCCAGAAGGCGTGCTTTTTTGAGCTTGCATGTTTAGCAATTCTAGTACTTTAGAAAGATAATCTGGATCGCGTGTCCAGAACAGATAATTGGCTTTCAAGTTATCTCTTGCATACGCTAAAAGTTCTGCAACCGTAGGTTTATAACCAGTACCATCTGTTTTGGTATTCTCATAATTTCCATGCATTATAGAGGGTGTCAGAGGTACGATCCCGGATAATTGTGGGTAATAATGATAGACGCCTTTAGGATCTTTCGGATAATGAAGTCCTGGTTCTTCTAGGAAAGTATCTGGTCCACCTAAGCCGGCTCCCATCGTAGATAAGCCTTCTATGAATGATTCTAGAATCGGCCGTGGATAATTTGTAAATTGAAAAGTCACAGTGTTAGGGAAAGCAATGCGCATTTGTTGTTGCAATACTAGTAAATTGGCATAGTAATTATCAATTTGAGTGCTAGAAAGTGGCTCTACTGGCTGTCCCATCGCAGTTTCCGTTAAACCGATACCTTCAAAGTAGGCATTAGAATTAAAGCGGTTACCCAATGCCTTGATTAATGCTATAAAGCGGTCACGTACATATGGATTCCACAGTTTGATATTTTTGCCTTGGTGATCATTGTTTAAACTTTGGTAAAAGAATATTCCTCCATCATATTTACTTGTTCTTAAATAATCAGGTACAAGTTTTTCCGTGGAATTAAATGTCCGCAGTTCTAGCATAATAATAAGCCGTTTATTGATAGCTGAAAGTTCAGATAAACGTTTTGCGATGACTGAAAAATTGTAAACCCCTTCGGATGTTTCTAATTCTGCCCATGAATAGCGAATATGAACACCTCGCATTGCCGGGGTTCTTTGAATTTCCCTATAGACTTGTGATAGATACCAAGAAGCATTTTTTCCATGATCTAATAGCGAATAATAATGACCCGGGTGCCATTTAACTGGTGTGGTTACAGGTGGAGTTGTTGCTTGAGCCATAGCAGTGCTTCCATTAATAAAAATCATGCTAAGCAAACAAAGTAATAAAATCATAGAAGCATGAAATCTATGTAAATTTGCTTCAGTGGTGTGATTGTTAATGATTGTTGGCGAAAGTGTATTGGTCGCCAGTGGTGCTTGATAGTAGTTGTACATGTTAAATTCCTCCTTAAAAAAATTAAAGGACGGAACTGCACGGATACGTGTATCGATTTGTTGTTCGATACTCATCGACTTGTATATACAAAAAGACGAGCTGCGTTATCTGGCAGTCCTGCCATCATAGGGCTAAGCCCGTTAGATCAGTGACTTTGCGTCCTCTGTTTTCACAGAGTTTGCCTTTTTCATACTGCAACAATCATTGAGCAATAGTCGTGCCAGAATTAAAACAGTTTCAAAAATGAATTGTATAAACGGGTGCCAAATTTATCAGTTGAAGATTTTCTACAATGACGGGTTTCTAGAAAATCCCTGTTAAAAACAAAAAGAATTAGGAGTCTGCAATAGCTTCTTATGAGATTTTCAAGAAAAGAAATTACTAGCAAAAGCTATAGGTAAAATAAATTTAATCAAATATTACAATCATAAAATAAGAAGAAGAGTTAAGTGGCCGCGGAAAGAGAAATTCAGTGATGACAATTTTTGTTACTAAAAGACGAAATAGGTGTGTTTTGTAGCTTTATTTAACTTAATGGATTAAAGGTAAAATTAGATTGATTACAGACCAGTATTAAATCCAGGTATGCCAATTCTTTGAATCTGAATGGCATTATTTCCTTCTTCATATGCCAGCAATCTGCCCTTTTCTTGCCATAGTCGGAATGCCAAGGAATAAGATAATACGCGTATTGGATAATCACGTGGCAATGTTTGGAGATATGGCTGAATGGTAGTGAAATCAGTGGCTCCATAACTTTGAACAATAGAACGTAAGCCCCCATTAGCTGGGCCAATGTTATACGCCAGTAAGGCTAAAAATAGATCGCCTTTCATTTCTGTCAGGTAGTGCTTAAATGTGGCAGCGCCAACAAAAGCATTGTGTCGAGGATTATCGAACGATATCTTTTCAGTGCCTAGTTTTTTGCTTGCTTGGCTCATAGCTGTCTGAGGAACTTGAGTAAGTTGAAATAAGCCGCGCCCGCCATCACGGCTATTTCTAGGTATGAAAGATGACTCTGTTGCAATGATGCCTTGCAACAGATTGATGTCGACATCAAAAGACCTTGCTGCATCTTCGACTGTAGATCGGTACGGGAAGGATCGGTTAATCATTTTTTGTAATTGCGTAACATCTTGCCGTCGATATGCCGCATAAATTTGATGCGCAATGGTTATTCGCCCAACCTCTTCTTTGCCGCCAATCAATGTACGGAAATTTCCATAAGCTAATGCAAATTGGTCATGATTGATGAGCAATGCGACCGTTATGGCAAAAAATAAAGAAAGTGTAGGAGAGGACAGTTCAGAGTAATTCTGCAACCTTTTCCTCAGCTTCCACCATGCGATCAGAAAAATGCAACTAAATAAAATAAATATTAAAATACTCCCGGCAAATGGCAATAAGCTATTAAAAAAACCAGTACCTGAGAATTTGCTTGCTGAATAACCTAACAGCATGATAATGAGACAGAAAGCAATAGAAATCAAACTGAGGATTTCGATGCTAGTTAGTAATACTTTTCTTTTAAAGCATTTCGGTTGCTCTTTTCTCGATTGTTTTGCCAGCCTTTTTTTTGGCGGGGATTGCGAACTTCTTTTACGCTTAGGCCTGGCTATTTTGTTGGTTTCCAGTGAAGGACTGAAATTAATAGTTTTATCCATTTAACCTAAAAACACCGTCTAACGAAATGGAGTATTGAATTTTCTAAGGACACTGCAAAATGTTACAGCGTGGAATGGATATTCGACTTCAAGCAGCTGGAACATGGCGATGGATTCAGAAAATAAATGTAGTCTGGTTAGATCTGGTTCAGAATTTACTGGAAGCCTGATTACGTGTCAAACTTGTTACTGATAAGCTGGTATCAATAGCAGCAAAGTCAGCGTTAACCTATAAATCTCATAATTTCCAGATAAACAGGAACAATCTTGTGATGACTGAAGCCACGATTATTTGCCCAAATTGTAAAACACAAATCAAACTTACCGAGTCATTGGCGGCACCGCTTATCGAATCCACTCGGATTAAGTTCGAACAGCAGCTCGCACAAAAAGACGGTGAAATTTTTCAACGTGAACAAGTTCTACGCAGTAAAGAAAAACAGCTGCTTGAGGATAGAGTTAAGCTCGAAGATCAAGTGGCCAATCAAGTTGCCGAGCAACTGAAAACTGAGCGTATCCGCATTGCCGCGGAAGAATCCAGAAAAGCGAAACTGGCTATTGCAATTGAATTGGAAAGTAAGGTGCATGAGTTGACCGA
This sequence comes from uncultured beta proteobacterium, assembly GCA_900696615.1. GTDB lineage: Bacteria > Pseudomonadota > Gammaproteobacteria > Burkholderiales > Nitrosomonadaceae > Nitrosomonas. The sequence continues at coordinate 23,192 of CAADGS010000123.1, read as the reverse complement.
ATTGCAAGAAATACTGAAATCCCGCGATGAAAAATTAGCGGAAGCACAACGTATGCAGGCCGATCTTCTTAAAAAACAACGCCAACTTGATGATGCTAGGCGTGAATTGGAACTTACCATTGAGAAACGAGTGCAGAATGGTTTGGCTGAAGTTCGGTCTAACGCTAAAAAAGAAGCCGAAGACGAACAAAAGCTTAAGGTGATGGAAAAGGAACAAATTATTATCGCGATGCAAAAGCAAATTGAAGATCTTAAAAGAAGATCTGAGCAAGGTTCTCAGCAATTGCAGGGCGAAGTTCAAGAAATTGAACTTGAAAATCTGCTACGCATGAAATTTCCAGGAGATACAATCGAACCTGTTCCTAGAGGAGAGTATGGTGGAGATGTGCTTCATAGTGTTTTTGGCTCGGGTGGTTATTCTGGAGGTATGATTTTATGGGAATTTAAACGCACCAAAAATTGGAACGATGGATGGTTGATCAAGCTTCGGGATGATCGTCGCGCCGCTAAAGCTGAAATTGCTGTGATCGTAAGTCAAAGTTTACCAAAAGGTATAGAAACCTTCGAAATGATCGACGGTATTTGGGTTGTACATCCCCGAGTAGTACTGCCCGTAGCAATGATATTGCGCCATTCCCTATTGCAAATAGCCATGACGCGGCAAGCTAATGAAGGTCAGCAAACTAAAACAGAAATGGTTTATCAATATCTTACGGGCTCGCGCTTTCGTCAGCGCGTAGAAGCGATTGTGGAAGCCTTTTCCACAATGAAAGAAGATCTTGATAAAGAGCGTAAAGTTATCATTAGACAATGGGCTAAGCGTGAAGAACAGATTGAGCGGGTAATGTTGGCAACAGTTGGAATGTATGGTGATTTGCAAGGAATTGCGGGAAAATCATTACAGGAAATTGAGGGATTAGCGTTTCCTGCGCTTGGAATTGGCGATCAAGATTGATGTGGTGCGCATTATAAATAAAGAATCATGGTTATAAAATTCATCAAAACTGTTTTATTGCGTTTTTTTGTAGGCTTAACGTTAGATCGTTAAATTATTAAGCGTATTTTTTTATCTCTATTCGAAGAATAGCGCACGCTAGGCAGATGATATATTGCGGCTACTTCGAATATTACAACGGTCGCCGCTTGAGTACGAGTTAATTTTAACTATTCTTTATATTCACTGTGATAAATGGAAAATATCCGGTTTTATTTGGATTTACTTTGTATTACCTCATATGTTCAATGAATTATTGGAAAAATAGATTCATTGCTATTCAATAAGGATTGGTGAAATGCGTTGTGAACTAACCAATCAGAAATTTTTATAAACTTAAGCTTACCTGCCCCAAAGCCCGATTTATCAGTTTATATGTATGCTTGTAGGTAAAATTCTTACATGCAGATAAGAAATTTACCTATCTTTGTTTAAGTTTTATCTCCATTTACTAACTTCTGGCAATAATTGAAAATTTGCACAAATGATTCGTGCAATATTCATTTAACCCTTTTTTAATTAACAGGAGAATCAAAATGGAATCAGATCAAATTCTTGAGGAAATACGGGATATTAACTTAAGCTACTTGTTGCTGGCAAAACAGATGCTTCGTGAAGACAAAGTTTCTGCCATGTATAGATTGGGTGTTAATACAGATGTTGCCGAAATATTAGACAAATTGACTTCAGCTCAGCTTGTGAAGATGGCAGCATCTAATATGTTGCTTTGTCGTTTTCGCTTTGATGATCGCTTGATTGCTGAAATGTTATCCAATGATAGTAGGGATCAGGCCGTAACAAAATCACATGCAGCCATTCTTATGGCCGGAAAACCGGCAGAAGCCATAGCATAGTCATTATCTTTACAAAAAGGAGGATAAAGGTATGCGCAATCGAAGCATAATAACTGAGGCTAAGCAGATTCAACTTGCAACTGAGCTAATTTCACTGGGTGCGAGATTACAAGTTTTAGAAATGAACACGAATTTAAGTCGTGAGCGCCTTGTAAAATTGTACAAAGAAATCAGGGGGGTATCACCACCTAAAGGCATGTTGCCCTATTCGGAAGATTGGTTCATGAGTTGGCAACCTAATATGCATTCCTCCCTATTCATCAATATCTATCATTACGTTACAAAGAATACCGGCGTTGATGGTATTGATGCATTGATAAAAAGCTATCGGCTTTATATGGAACATATCAAAGTGCATCAGCTGGAAAGAGTTTTAAGTCTGACGCGAGCATGGACTCTAATACGTTTTGTTGAGAGCGGCGTACTGTGCATTACATCGTGTGTCAGCTGTCATGGTAAGTTTGTGGTGCATTCATTGGAAATTCATTCAAACCATGTATGCGGTCTTTGTAATGTACCTTCAAGAGCAGGTAAAACCAAGAAAGCTGCTATGGCTGGTTATCACTAATATAAAAGGAGCCAGCTTACTTAAGTAAATTTTTTATTCGGTTTAACGCTTGTTGAAGGTTTTCTAACGAAGTGGCAAATGACAAGCGCATATACCCTTCGCATCCAAAAGCCGAACCGGGAACAACCGCTACGCCTGCATGCTCCAGAAGATACTCGCTAAACGCAAGATCGTTGCAATCGTTCATTAATTTTCGTTGATGAACATCTTGCATAGCTTGCCGCACATCGGCAAAAGCATAGAAAGCGCCTTCAGAAAGTAAGCAGCGAATGCCATTCATTTGATTGAGTTGTTCAGTTACAAAGTTATTACGTTCTTTGAATGCGGTAACCATCGGAACAATGCAGGACTGATCGCCATTTAGTGCGGCTTCCGCCGCTGCTTGCGAAATAGAACTTGGATTTGATGTGCTTTGTGACTGCACATTCTCCATAGCAGTTATGATATGTGCAGGACCTCCGCAATATCCAATTCTCCATCCCGTCATCGAATAAGCCTTAGAAACTCCATTGAGCACGATAGTTTGTGGCAATAGATCAGGGCAAACATTGACAATATTAATAAATTTCTTATCTGATAGCAGGATATGCTCATACATATCATCAGTTGCAATCAATATGTGCGGATGACGTCGAAGCACTTCTCCCAGTCCTTTAAGTTCTTCTGTGGAATAAACCGCTCCCGACGGATTGCTTGGGCTGTTGATTACAAACATTTTTGTCTTGGGTGTAATGACTGCTTCCAATTGCTGCGCTGAAATTTTGAAATTTTGCTCGATACCGGTATTAATAAATACAGGCCGACCTTCAGCGATCAAGACAATATCAGGATAAGAAACCCAATAAGGGGCGGGAATGATCACTTCATCGCCCGGATTGATGACTGATAATGCCAGGTTAAAAAAACTTTGCTTTCCACCGCAAGATACAAGAATTTGCTTGGAGTCAAAATTAAAGTTATTTTCTCGCTTAAACTTTGTGGCAATGGCGTTCTTTAATCCCGGTGTACCCCCGACTGCGGTATATTTCGTCAGGCCTTGGTTGATTGCAGCAATCGCGGCATCCTTTATATGTTGAGGAGTATCAAAATCGGGTTCGCCCGCTCCTAAGCCGATAATATCTTTGCCTTCCGCCTTTAATTTGGCAGCACGGGCGGTAACAGCAAGTGTTGGAGATGGCTTTATAGTTTGAACGCGGTTAGAAAGTTCCACAAAATTCCTCGCATGATAATGATTGAAGCAGCATGTTAAAATGGCACGATAAAACAATTAAATGATGGAATTATACCTGTGATCATAACCTTCCCCAATAGTCCGTTCAAATTACATCAAACATTTGAGCCAGCCGGGGATCAACCCTATGCGATTACGCATTTAGTTGATGGGATCAATGATGGCCTGGCATTCCAAACTTTATTAGGCGTTACCGGTTCCGGAAAGACCTACACAGTCGCCAATATGATTGCCCGCCTGGGGCGTCCAGCCATTTTAATGGCACCAAACAAAACTCTGGCGGCACAATTGTATGCGGAAATGCGTGAATTTTTTCCTGAAAATGCCATTGAATACTTTGTTTCTTATTATGATTATTATCAGCCTGAAGCTTATGTGCCATCGCGTGACTTGTTTATTGAGAAAGATTCCAGCATAAATGAACACATCGAGCAGATGCGATTATCCGCAACCAAATCATTACTAGAACGTGACGATGCCATCATAATCGCTACCGTATCATGCATATACGGTATCGGGGACCCAGTCGATTATCATGGCATGATTTTACATTTACGCAATGGCGAAAAAATTTCTCAACGCGATATCATTACGCGATTGACCGAAATGCAATACGACCGCAATGAATTGGAATTTAAACGGGGTGTTTTCCGTGTCAGGGGTGATGTAATCGACGTGTTTCCGGCTGAAAACTCGGAAGCGGCCGTGCGCGTAACATTATTTGATGATGAAGTCGACAGCATGGCGTTGTTTGACCCATTAACTGGCCGCATGTTGCAAAAATTATCGCGTTTTACCGTGTACCCTTCCAGTCATTATGTTACACCTCGTAGTACAACACTGCGTGCAATTGAAACAATCAAAGCAGAACTGCGTGAACGATTGGAATATTTTTATCACGAAAATCGGTTGGTTGAAGCACAGCGTTTGGAACAGCGCACACGCTTTGATCTGGAGATGCTCAATGAATTGGGTTTTTGCAAAGGTATTGAGAATTATTCTCGTCACTTGTCAGGCAAAAAACCTGGCGAACCGCCACCAACCTTGTTGGACTATCTGCCGCGAAATGCATTGATGATTATTGACGAAAGCCATGTTACCGTACCGCAAATCGGCGGTATGTACCGCGGCGATCGGTCGCGCAAGGAAAATCTTGTGAATTACGGTTTCCGTCTGCCATCCGCCTTGGATAATCGCCCTTTACGTTTTGAAGAATTTGAGAGCAGAATGCCGCAAGCTGTGTTTGTTTCGGCGACACCGGCTGACTATGAAAAAATGCACAGCGGGCAGGTCGTGGAGCAAGTGGTTCGACCTACAGGTCTGGTAGATCCCATGATTGAGGTGCGCCCAGTTGCAACGCAGGTGGATGATTTAATGTCTGAAGTTAATTTGCGCGTTGCCAAGAAGGAGCGCGTGCTGGTTACTACTTTGACTAAACGCATGGCAGAAGACCTTACCGATTATTTTTCGGATCATCAAATCAAAGTCCGCTATTTGCATTCGGATATCGATACCGTTGAACGAGTAGAAATTATCCGTGACTTACGCCTGGGCCAGTTTGACGTTCTTGTTGGCATTAACTTGCTGCGAGAGGGTCTGGATATTCCGGAAGTTTCTTTGGTAGCCATATTGGATGCCGATAAGGAGGGCTTCTTGCGCTCAGAGAGATCGTTGATTCAGACCATTGGCCGTGCTGCCCGCCATATCAATGGCACGGCAATACTCTATGCCGATACCATCACCAAATCGATACGCCTTGCAATAGATGAAACCAATCGCCGACGCCAGAAACAGATGCAGTTTAATATACAAAACCATATAACACCGAGATCAGTGCATAAACGCATCAAGGATCTGATTGATGGTGTTTATGACTACGAATCTGCCCAGCAACACCTTAAAGCTGCTCAAGTACAGGCTCGTTATGATGCGATGAGCGAAACTCAGTTAACTAAAGAAATTCAGCGCGTAGAAAAAAAAATGCTCGCTGCAGCCAAGAATCTAGAATTTGAACAAGCGGCGCAATACCGGGATGAGCTAAAAAGCCTCAAGAATAAGTTACTGATCGGTTTTACCGAAGTGTAATAGAAAGTATTACAAAGGGAAGCAATAATGACTTGTCTTAACATATGGTTAGCAAGCACATGGATAATCACCGCATTTTGGGGTAGTGCGATAAATTCTTGCAGAATCTGATTGTGTTCCCAAAAATTTACATTTCTGCTTTACGCTGCACCAGTTTTCAACAAAATCTCATCTAAGATCCGATTTCCCGCTAGCGTGCTTTTTCTATTTATTATTGGGCCTCGATCATAGTTTTATTGAATTTCATTCATGAAACTGCAATTTCCACAATTAAGTATTTTCCTAGGGAAAAATAAATACTTTGCCAATTTATTATTAAGCAGGGAGAAACTAATATACCCATACTGACAAGGGTAATAAATTTGAAATTTGTTCTTAGTTAGATGCCACTTTGCAAGATATTTGGAAAAGATACTTAAAATTGGTGGAATTTAAAGCAATTCATTAAATTTCTCACAATAAATAAAACTTTTTTGCAACTACTTGCATTGAGGTAACAAAAGATTAATACGAAGTTGTTATTGTAATCAGTAACTTTAATTCATTGAAAGGATATTCCAATGTGCGGCATAGTGGGTGCAATAGCAAGAGATAATGTAGTTCCAGCTCTTCTGGAAGGATTACTAAAACTTGAATATAGAGGCTATGATTCTGCGGGCATAGCTATCGCGGACGCAAGTGGGTTGCATAGGTTACGAACAACCGAGCGCGTAACCGAATTAATAAGACTTGCTGATGTAGAAAGCGCAAAGGGTCCTGTTGGTATTGCGCATACTCGATGGGCAACCCACGGAATACCCTGTGAACGTAACGCTCACCCACATTTTTCCGGGAATAAAAATAAAGTCGCCGTAGTTCACAACGGTATCATTGAGAATCACGATGTGATGCGTCAGCATTTGCAAAAAGCAGGATTTGAGTTTCATTCTGATACCGATACCGAGGTGATTGCTCACCTGATTTCGCAACACCTAGAAGCAACGCAGGATTTGCTTGAGGCTGTATGTTTAGCTGTAGCAGAATTGAAAGGTGCTTATGCGATTGTCGTAGTGGAAGAGACGCGACCGGATCGTATTATTGCGGCACGTAAAGGAGCCCCGCTTTTATTAGGGTTGAGTGAAAATGGTAATTATGCCGCTTCCGATGCTTCAGCATTGCTACAAGTTACTCGGCAAATGGTTTATCTGGAGGAAGGCGATGTGGCGGAACTGTATAGCGATAATTACCGGATTCTGAATTGTTTAAAAGATACATTAGGTCAAGTCGTAACACGCCCTGTACGCAAAAGCGATTTGACTGCCGAAGCTATTGAGTTAGGTGAATATAGCCATTTTATGCAAAAGGAGATTTTTGAGCAACCTGTTGCGATAGCGAATACATTGGAAATGGCGTTTAATGCGCATTCTATTTCACCCAGATTGTTCGGAAGCGAGGCAGAATCGATTTTTAATCAGACAAAGGGGATTCTGATACTTTCGTGTGGCACCAGTTATCATGCAGGCGTTGTTGCCAAATACTGGATTGAAGCGCATGCCGGATTACCCTGCAGCGTCGAGATCGCTAGCGAATATCGCTATCGTGAACCCGTATCAGATCCTGATACCCTTGTTATAGTCATATCACAATCGGGCGAAACAGCTGACACATTAGCCGCATTGAATCACGCTAAATCGCTTGGACATCGGCATAGCCTAGCAATCTGTAATGTTCCTGAGAGCGCTTTAATACGTCAAACAGATCTACGTTTTTTAACACGCGCGGGTCCTGAAATTGGCGTTGCTTCCACCAAAGCATTCACTACCCAATTAGCGGTGCTAATGCTGTTAACTGCTGTTCTCGCAAAGCAGCGCGATAGATTTTCATATGAACTTGAACAGCAAATGATCATGGGATTACGGCAATTGCCTGTCGCTATCCAACGGGTGCTCCAAATTGAATCGCAAATTAAAATTTGGGCGGAAAATTTCTCGCAAAAACAGCATGCATTATTTCTGGGGCGAGGCATACACTATCCCATTGCAATGGAAGGAGCGCTTAAACTCAAAGAAATCTCTTATATTCATGCTGAAGCTTATGCCGCAGGTGAACTAAAGCATGGCCCACTCGCATTGGTGGATCGAGATATGCCGGTAATCGCCATCGCTCCCAACGATTCTCTGTTAGAAAAACTCAAATCGAATTTACAAGAAGTGCGTGCGCGAGGCGGAGAACTCTATGTCATTACGGACGCGGATTCCAACATTCAGGAAAGCGACGGTGTGCATGTCATTCGTCTTGCTGAACACGCAGGCATGTTCAGCCCTTTACTTCATACCATTCCACTTCAACTGCTTGCTTATCATGTCGCTTTACGAAAAGGCAATGATGTCGATAAACCTAGAAATTTAGCCAAAGCTGTCACTGTAGAGTAGTTGTTAGCATATTAAATGGGGAATGAAGAATAAATTTAATTTGCGAGTAGGATAATTTGCTGTTTTAGCTTGATTGTTCTACTCGCAGAAGCATAAGCAGTGCAAACACTGACCGGGTAATCGAGTTGCACGGTGTGTATACGTCAATCAGAAAATATCAGCGTTATCGCTGCAATGTAAAAACAAGATCAAGATACTTGATTCTTATATATAAACTACGCTTCATTACAAGTTTTACCTTACACAGGCTGCCTTGAATATGCTTTTTAACCTATAAGGATTCTTATCCTTACCGCAAATGTGAAGTCACGTAAATGAAGTCATTTTGTTCGATGCATATCAAGGATATCCAGTATCAAAAAGTCAAGCAGTAAAGCAATATTGAAACGAGCGGTGATTGGGTTCATCCCAGGTTATTGGAAGCCCGATTTACGGATGGTGATGGATATACTGAGAAATTTACCTGGCGGTTCTTGTCAACCTCTGATAGCCGTTCCGCTTCATGGGGTCTAGAGTAGTCGCTGCTGATCGTTTCTGACAGTTTTTTTATAACAAAATTGCAACCTTGTGCAATTTATCTCATGGAAGCCTCAATCGTAGCATGTTATCTGTTAAATAACCGGTTTTTTAGCTGCAATCTCGAAAAAAAGCCTTAGATATTTTTAGGAGTGGCTGGCTCGCCTTGCCTGAATCAATAGTTCAATATTTCATCATGTTATAAGAATTCCTTCGCGCATCATAAGGATAATTTATTGAGTACGCCCAAGTTTATAGTAAACTCTCGTTTCATTTGTTAAAAACAATATTTTTATACAATAAATCAAATTATCTTTAATTTAGGATTGTTCATGAATACCGAAGATTTTCGTCCCGAAAAGGAAGTCAAAGTTTTTTATCCACCGCAACGTGTTTTGATGGGACCAGGGCCATCGGACACTCATCCACGCGTGCTGAATGCCATGGCTCGGCCAACATTGGGCCATCTGGATCCCGTTTTTACTGAAATGATGGAAGAAATAAAAGGTCTTATGCGTTACGCATTTCAAACCAAGAATCGCATGACATTTCCGGTTTCCGGACCTGGCTCGGTGGGGATGGAAATGTGCTTTGTCAATATGATCGTTCCCGGTGACAAAGTCATTGTGTGCCGTAACGGCGTTTTTGGCGGGCGTATGATTGAGAATGTCGAACGCCATGGTGGGATTGCGATAGTGGTGGATGACAAATGGGGTGAGCCGGTTGATCCGCAGAAAGTCGAAGATGCTTTGAAAAAAAATCCTGATGTCAAAATTATTGCATTTGTACATGCTGAAACCTCAACCGGTGCGCAATCGGATGCTAAAACCTTATGTGAAATTGCGCGCAAATATAATTGCTTGACCATTGTCGATACCGTGACGTCATTGGGCGGTACTCCAATAAAAGTCGATGAGTGGGGAATCGATGCGATTTATTCCGGTAGCCAGAAATGCTTATCGTGCCCGCCAGGGTTGTCGCCTGTCAGTTTCTCTGAACGTGTGACCGATCTGGTAAAAAACCGTAAGGAAAAAGTTCATAGCTGGTTTATGGATATCAGTTTGCTGTTGAATTATTGGGGTTCGTCAACACGAACCTATCATCATACTGCGCCGACCAATGCGCTTTACGCATTGCATGAGTCTCTGCTGATGCTGGCTGAAGAAGGCTTGGAGCATTCCTGGGCCCGCCATCGCTACAATTATGAAGCATTAAAAGCAGGGTTCGCGACACTGGGCATGGACTATGTGGTAAAAGAAGAATATCGTTTGCCGCAATTGAATTCAGTTTTTGTCCCCGCTGGTGTAGACGAAAAAGAAGTGCGTCGCCGTTTGTTGGATGAATATAATCTTGAAATTGGCGCTGGTTTAGGTGATTTCGCAGGAAAAGTCTGGCGTTTTGGGTTAATGGGTACCTCCTGTTCCGTAGAGAATGTAATTTTCTGTTTGAATGCGCTTGAAACAGTACTATTCGACATGGGTATGAAGGTTGAACGGGGTACTGCGGCTGCAGCAGCGCATCGGACTTATGCAGCTAATCCGATGTTTTAACGTAATGCCGGAACTCGTATCTGCCTAGTCTTTGTGCTGCTTTGCTACTTTCTTGTCAATAAAGATAAGAAAGTAGCGTGTGTATTTTATTGACCTACAATGGATGACCGGGTCATTATGTTTTTGGATTTTCCTATATCAATGGTAGCAGCGCCATCGTTATCGTTTACCATCACTTTTTTTTCAATTCTATGGTTGATAAAGAGCAATCCTAACTGGATGCTCGACCATCCAAATTCTCGTTCTCTCCACACGATTCCTATTCCTCGTATTGGCGGTCTAGGCCTATTTCTAGGTGTGATCGCTGCATGGTTATTGTTTTCGATGGTAATACCGGTATCGATTTGGATAGGTGTCAGCTTGCTGATTCTGGTGTCGCTTGCAGACGATATCTGGCATGCGCCAATCTGGTGCCGATTGTTAATACAGGGTATCGCAGCAATTGGCTTTTCGCTGGCGCATGTGTTCCATGACTATGGTTGGGTGATTACATTGGGTGCCGTCATTACAGTGATTTGGATAGCTAACGCGTATAATTTTATGGATGGTTCAGATGGTCTTGCGGGAGGTATGGCGGTTATCGGGTTTGGATATTACGGTTGTTTTGCATATTTGACCGGACATTATGATTTTGCAATCGTCAATTTTACTATTGCAAGCGCGGCATTGGCTTTTTTGATACATAATTTTTATCCGGCGCGCATTTTTCTCGGAGATTCCGGATCAATTCCATTGGGTTTCCTGGCGGCTGGACTGGGAATTGTTGGATGGCGAGAGAATATTTGGTCAGTATGGCTGCCCATACTGATTTTTTCACCATTTTTAGCGGATTCCTCAGTGACGCTTTTTAAGCGATTGATACGTGGAGAAAAGGTGTGGCAGGCGCATCGCGAACATTACTATCAACGTATCATTCAGCGTGGTTTTGGTCATCGCAATATGGCGTTATCGGGTTTTGCGTTAATGATTGCCGCTGGAGGGAGCGCAGTTTGGGCAGGCCAGCACGATTTAAAGGTACAATATTGGGTAGTTGCTATCTGGGCAGGTATTTATTTGACAGTAATGCATATTTTTGATTGCAGTCAGAAACACTATTCCGGTCGGAGATAAACATGTTTGTAAGTAGATTCGGAATTCGTACCTTTATCGCCTTCACGCATGATTTTTTTGCGGTCGCCGCCGCATGGTGGCTCGCATATTTATTTCGCTTTAATTTTCAAATTCCTCCCACATCTTTGGAATTGCTTGTGAAGATTCTGCCGTGGATCGTATTGATCCAAACCAGTTTTTTTTTATGGCTGGGTCTGTATAGGGGGGTATGGCGCTACGCCAGTTTGCCGGATGTAAAAAGAATTTTTATCGCTGTGTTAACCGGGACAGCCACGGTCTTGCTGGTATTGTGGTCGCTCAATTTTCTTTCCGATATTCCGGGCTCTGTTATTTTGCTGTCTCCATTATTGCTGTTATTGATTATGGGTGGCAGCCGGCTGATTTACCGTGCTTGGAAAGAGCGCCGCTTGTATGGTTTGGAGAGTTATGAAGCGAAGCTCGTGTTGATCATAGGCGCAGGCAGGACAGCGATGAATCTGGTTAAGGATCTGGCCAGAAGCCGAGATTGGCATGTAGTAGGAATGCTGGATGATGATTCGAGAAAATTGGGTACTCGCTTACAGGGGGTGCGTGTGTTGGGTATAATCAACGAATTACCGTATTGGGTGCAAAAGCTCAATGTGGGGCACGTAATCATCGCCATACCATCGGTTCCTCACCGAATTCACAGGCAAACTTTGGAAATGTGCGCCGAAATCGGTGTCAAAGCGATGACCGTGCCGTCCTATTCGGACTTGATCAGTGGCAGGACGACAGTGTCAAAGATTCGCGAGATAGAACTGGATGATTTGCTGGGCAGGGCTCCCGTCGTTCTTGATAATGACGGCCTTCATAGCCTTTTGACGGGAAAAATTATTCTCGTAACTGGGGCGGGTGGTTCGATCGGCTCGGAATTATGCCGGCAGATCATTGCTTTTGATCCCGAACGCATTGTCTTTTTGGAAATTAACGAGTTTGCACTGTACAGCATTCAAGAGGAGCTCGCGGCACGTTATTCTGAGATCAATATGTCATTTGTTATTGGCGATATCAAGGATCATGCGCGAATGACCCAACTATTCAAGCAATACCAACCCTCTGTAGTTTTTCATGCGGCGGCATACAAACATGTGCCGCTCATGGAACACGAGAATGCTTGTCAAGCGTTGCTCAATAATGTCCTAGGTACTTATGTGTTAGCTCAAGTCGCTATTAATTTCCAGGTAGGAAAATTTGTTTTGGTTTCAACAGACAAAGCGGTCAATCCAAGTAGTATTATGGGTGCAACTAAACGACTGGCGGAAATGGTATGCCAAGCTTTACAACAATCACACCCGACTTGTTTCGTGATGGTACGGTTTGGAAATGTGCTGGGAAGTACGGGAAGTGTCATTCCAAAATTTCGCGAACAAATTGCTCGAGGCGGTCCCATTACGATCACGCATCCAGAGATCACTCGGTATTTCATGTCCATTCCGGAGGCGGCGCAATTGGTTTTGCAAGCTGGATTGATGGGAGGTACGCAAGGAGGCGGGGAGATATTTGTCCTGGATATGGGAGATCCGGTGAAAATTGTTGATCTGGCTAATGATCTGATTCATTTATCAGGATTAAGCGAAGGGGATATCCGTATCGTTTTTAGCGGTCTGCGTCCCGGGGAAAAATTGCATGAAGAGCTGTTGTCCGCTACTGAAAATACGCTTCCCACTCCGCATGAAAAATTACGCATTGCTCAGGCCCGTCAGGTTGACGAGCACTGGTTGTCAGAATTAATGGCTTGGTTGGGTAAAGTCACGGTTCTGGATGATCAAGAGGTACGCGATCAGCTCAAAAAATGGGTACCGGAATATACTAACGGTACTCATAAAGAAATTGAAGAGTGACCGAGAATATGGACGCGTCGTATTAGATCGCAAATTAATAGTGGCTTTTAATATTTTCTGTAATGCCCCCATTATCTAGCGCTAAGATTCGGTCAATTTTCACCGGTTGTGGAATACGGTGTGTGAAAATAAGCGTAGTGCGGTTTTGCAACAGTTTTTCCAAAGATGGGAGTAATTTGTCAAACTCGGGATCATCGGTGAGTTCGTCCAAAATCAATATTGGCGGGTTTTTAAGCAATGCCCGTGCAATAGCTATTTGTTGACATTGTTTTTGTGTAAATGCTGTACTGCTTTGCGTAATTTTTGTCTGTAACCCTTCCGGCATTTCTCGAATAAATTCGGTCGCCTTAGAATTTTGCGCAGCGATTGTAATGTTAGCTTCGTTGCTGCACCGCATTGAGCCATATGCAATATTACCGGCAATGCTATCATCCAGTAACACGCTATCTTTTGTGACTATTGCGATATTGGCTCGCAATTTATCGACTGGAATATCAGTTAGCGCATAATCATCCAGGAAGATTTTTCCGTGGCTTGGTTGCTGCAAGCGAAGTATCAAATCGATCAATGCATTTTTTTGGGCTGAGGTATAGCTTATAAAAGCAATTGCCTGACACGGCTCAATCACGATATCAATATGATTCAAAACAGACTTTCTAAGATTGTGCGAATAGAAGTGAACCTGCTCAAATGTCAATTTGCCATGAATACGGTCGATTGTTTGAGTGCCCGTATCGCGTTCCGATTCTTGATTGAGAAAAGACAAAATTGCTTTAACGCTAACCTGATCCCGTTGCAATTGCTTCGGGACATTCATGATGCGCCTAAAAGGGTTAACCAGTAGCAGTATTGCCGCCAACAACGCCCCGACTGTATCCAGGTTTAATATGTTATTAAACGTTTGTTGTGCAATAAAATAGAAAATTGCAATAATAATCAATGCGGTAATTCCATCACCAAGCGGAATGATTATTGCTTTAACTGATGCTTGTTGCATTTCTGCTTGATAAATAGCATCACCTTTTTTTTCTAAAAGCTTACTTTCGCAAGCCTGCCCCCCGTTTGCTCTAATTTCCCGGTAGTTTTTAATTGATTGGACTATATGTTCGACCAAGCCAGCGGATGCCGGCGGATTTTCCGCGTTGCTGTTACTCGATTGATTATGGGTTATTTGATCAATCAATATCAACAAAGGCGGGATCAATAATAGCAGTAGAAAAACTTCTTGATTCAGATACAGGATACAAATCATTAACCCAAATATAATTAGGCAATCTTGGCACAAGTTGCTGAAGTTATTTACCAGGTTATGCGTAACCTGGCTAATTTGTGCAATGAGTTTTTCAATTTCATGCTTGCTCAACCGCAGGTAATGAATAACCGGTAGCGCTAACAGTTTCTCGAAAGTCTCATTGCGCAAATCGATGCTAAGCTGGCCGATCGCTTTATGAATTGTATAACTACTGGCATAGCTTGCAACGCCGCGTACGACGAGCAGCAGGATAATCGAAATTACTGCGGTATGTAAGCTAGTCAAATCTTTTTGTATAAAAACGCTTTCAAGCACAAGTTTTGCGAGTAGAGGTAAGAAAGCAATGACTGCTGCTACGAAAAACATAGCAATTAGGGCAAGTAGAAGTAATTCACGATGAGGTATCAGTCTTCTGAAAACGGGAAGGTAAGATAGTAACTGCGTCATAATTGGCAAATTTTATATCAACATCTGGCGATTTTCGCATTGTACAATCATCTGGAAGCCCAAGCGGATATAGTACAATCACATTTCTTTTTTCTAATAAAAATTTCCAGGCGAAGTAATTTGTTCAAGCGATTGTGATTATCGAAATTTATTTATGTCAATATCCGATACTTCTTATTTAACGAATCATAAGCAATCTAAAATTCCACGACGCAAAGGTATCGTGCTGGCAGGCGGTTCGGGGACACGGCTTTATCCGGTAACGCAGGCAGTATCCAAGCAATTACTGCCAGTCTTTGACAAACCCATGATTTATTATCCGTTAAGCACGTTAATGCTGGCTGGAATTCAAGATATTCTGATCATTTCCACACCGCGTGATGTCGGCAATTATCAACACTTATTGCGAGATGGTAGTCAATGGGGACTTGCAATTTCATATGCCGAACAACCTTCGCCGGACGGTCTTGCCCAAGCTTTTATCATTGGCGAATCATTTATTGGTAACGATTGTTCGGCACTGGTATTGGGCGATAATATTTTTTATGGTCACGATTTTCATCACTTACTGACCAATGCCATGCAACGAACGCAGGGGGCTAGTGTGTTTGCCTATCATGTGCACGATCCGGAGCGTTATGGCGTAGTGGAGTTCGATGCGCAAGGAAATGTGATCAATTTAGAGGAAAAACCTGACAAACCAAAATCACATTATGCCGTAACGGGTTTATATTTTTACGATCAGCATGTTGTCGACTATGCCAAAAATTTAAAACCTTCCATACGGGACGAATTGGAGATCACTGATTTAAATCGTATGTATTTGGAGCGCTCCGCTTTGAGTGTCGAGATTATGGGACGCGGATATGCATGGTTGGATACCGGTACGCATGAATCGCTGCTTGATGCCAGTCAGTTTGTTGCTACCATCGAACACCGGCAAGGGTTGAAAATTGCCTGTCCGGAGGAGATTGCTTTTAGGCAAGGCTGGATTAATGCCGAGCAATTGGAAAAGCTTGCGGTTCTCCTGGCAAAAAATGGTTATGGGCAATATTTGCTGCAAGTATTAAAACGCGAATTCTAATCTCTATTCAACTATCTGAATTATAATGAAATTTACTTCTCTTGCTATTCCGGATGTGTTGTTACTGGAACCTCGAGTTTTCGGCGACGACCGCGGTTATTTTTTTGAAAGTTTCAATTTACGGGAATTTGAATCGGCTGTTGGGGAAAAAATAAGCTTTGTACAAAGCAACCATTCATTTTCGGTGCAACATGTATTGCGAGGTTTGCATTATCAAATCAAGCAAGCGCAAGGGAAATTGGTTCGTGTAGTGACGGGTGAAGTGTTCGATGCCGCCGTCGATTTGCGACGTTCATCGGCAACATTCGGTCAATGGGTCGGAGAGATCCTAAGTGCCGAAAACAAAAAACAGTTATGGATTCCACCCGGCTTTGCGCATGGATTTGTTGTACTGTCCGGATGCGCCGATTTTTTATATCACACCACCGATTACTGGGCGCCGGAACATGAACGTTGCATCGTATGGAACGATGCCACTTTGGCAATTGACTGGCCGCTCCGTGGCAATTTGCCGATTCTGTCCGGAAAAGACGCGCGTGGTGCGGTATTTGAGAATGCGGAAGTCTACGATTAGCCGAGATCGATGGCCAAACAAAAAAATGTTTATTCTTGTACTGAGTGTGGCGGACAAACCTTGAAATGGCAGGGGCAATGCCCGCATTGCCAGGCATGGAATACTTTGGTGGAAACCATTGCCGAGAAACCCGTTTCGCGCTTTAGTCCTGTTTCCGAAACTGGCCAGGTACAAAATTTGAGCGCCATTGAAGCGCAGGAGCAACCCCGTTACCCGACAGGTGTGGAAGAACTTGACCGGGTTTTGGGAGGCGGAATGGTGCAGGGTGGTGTGGTGCTGCTTGGCGGGGATCCCGGTATTGGCAAATCGACACTGCTGTTGCAAGCGCTTTCCTGCATGTCGGCGTACCATCCGGTATTGTATGTCAGCGGTGAAGAATCGGCACAACAGGTAGCGCTGCGCGCCAAGCGGTTAACTCTAGATGTCAAGTCAGTGGATTTGCTGGCGGAAATTCAATTGGAAAAAATTCACAGTGCGCTTTCTGAGCGTAAACCCGCAGTGGCTGTCATTGATTCGATTCAAACGGTGTATTCGGAAGCTTTGCACTCCGCACCGGGATCTGTCGCTCAAGTACGCGAATGTGCCGCGCAATTAACACGTTTGGCTAAGTCGAGTGGCACTTGCATCATTCTGGTTGGTCATGTTACCAAGGAAGGTGCGTTAGCCGGTCCGCGCGTACTGGAACATATGGTGGACACGGTATTGTATTTCGAAGGCGATATGCATTCGAGTTTTCGTATGATCCGCGCATTTAAAAACCGCTTCGGCGCGGTCAACGAGTTGGGCGTTTTTGCGATGGGAGAAAAGGGTCTACGTGAAGTTAAAAACCCATCGGCACTGTTTCTCTCGCATCATGAAGCACAGGTTGCGGGTTCATGCATCATGGTCACGCAAGAAGGTACTCGTCCATTATTGGTGGAAATACAAGCTTTGGTAGACGAAGCGCATTCGCCAAATCCGCGCAGGCTTTGTGTCGGACTTGAGCAGAACAGGCTAGAGATGCTGTTGGCGGTACTGCATCGCCATGCAGGCATTCCCTGTTATGACCAAGATGTTTTTGTCAATGCAGTCGGAGGCGTAAAAATTACTGAACCGGGTGCCGATCTCGCAGTGATGCTGGCGATCGTATCGTCACTGAAAAATAAACCCTTGGCAGAAAAGATGGTCGTAATTGGCGAAATCGGCCTGGCGGGAGAAGTGCGTCCGGTGCAGCGCGGCCAGGAGCGGCTGAAAGAAGCTGCTAAACTGGGTTTTAAGCAGGCGATCATTCCGTTGGCCAATAAACCCAAACAATCGATTCCCGGTATCCAAATCATTGCCGTAAGCCGTATTGGAGAAGCCGTCGCGCAGATGTATTAAGAATTTCAGCGTAAAATAGGACTGTTAGTGATAACTAGGCGGCAGCAACTATGGATGTTGATTGGACTGACGATCGTCGTCGTTATGACAGCTTTTTTCCTGCCTCCTGTTCCCCAACCTACCGCTTACCATCAGTTTGCCGATCAGCGAAGTTTTTTGGGTATACCCAACTTCGGCAACGTTGTTTCCAATTTGGCTTTTATATGGAGCGGTGGTGCCGGTTTGGCGTATCTTCTGCGGATTTATCACATGCCTGCGCACATGGCGTTTCGCAACAAAATGGAATGCCTGCCTTATGGCGTTTTATTTTTTAGCGTGATAGCTACAGCATTGGGATCGATGGTGTATCACTGGATACCCGATCATGTAACGCTGCTGTGGGATAGATTACCTATTGCGATTGCAATAACGGCCCTGCTTGCCGCTACGATTAGTGAGCGCGTCAATCCAGTTTTGGGGTTATGGTCACTTCCCATTCTCACTGGATTGGGAATTTTGAGCGTGCTGTATTGGTATTGGACTGAGCAGCAAGGAGTCGGCAATCTGAATTATTATGCTGTGATCCAGTTCTATTCAATTTTTCTTATCGTTTTACTGAGTTTGTGTTACCCGTCGCGCTATACATGCGCACAAGATATCTATCAGGTGATTGCGCTATATGCTCTAGCAAAATTTACCGAATTACTGGATATGCAAATTTATCGTTTAACCGATTTTCTGGTCAGTGGCCACACACTAAAGCATCTGCTGGCGGCGTTGGCCGTTTACCGGATAGTGCGGATGCTACAGAAACGGGTGTTTCTAACAAAATAGCGGAGTTGTCCCGACCTCGGAATGCCTGATCGGTATCATCTGCCTGTTACTCCTTGATCCAATACCAGACTGTCTACATCTAATTTGTCTTCCTTTGCATATTGCTATCTCGTTATCATTTCTTCCTCCAGTTAAGCTATTTTCTCTTAACTGGACTGTCCAGATCGATTAAACCAGGTCAGCGCTATCGAATAGCAGCTCTTAGGGTACTCCTCCAAAGTAGTGAAAAGCCACTTCAATGTCACGCAGCCCAGATTAATCTTCAGTCGGGATAGAATTCCGTTTCCGCACAAAAAATGTGAATGCTTGTGACCAAACTTCAGTGAAATGATCGATCTGTGAGAAAACTCACTTTAGTGTCTCTTGTTATACAGTAAGATTATTTTATAAGGATGTGAAATTCATAATCCGTTTGTTCTGAAAAAATATTCATGGTTGTTCAGCAGAACAACTACAGTAAACAACATGAAGTTTCAGCTAAAACAAGTGAATTCGGGCGATTAACTTTTTGATAGAGGAATAAGAAATGGACCTTACAACATGGTTGGACGTGGCTATCGGACTTACACTTATCTATTTGGGCGTTAGCTTATTTGTTACCATCATCAATGAATACATTTCCCAAAAACTCAATATGCGCGGGCGTGATTTATACGATGATTTGCAGCAGCTCGTCGATGATCCGGATATTAAACAAGCATTGTTACGTTATCCGGCTTTAAAGCCATTTTTTAATGATAAGCCTCAAGAAACTCCCTCGTATATTGATACTAAGGTGTTAGGGCAATTGCTAATCGGCAGTCTTTCTAACGCGGATTCGACAGAAAATTCGATTAAACAGATCAAGGTAACGATCGATCAACTGCCCGATTCTGCGCTAAAAATGCAGCTACAAAGTATTGCGCGCACCGTTGGCGATAAAACCGAAGATATGGTGACCGCTGTGAGCGACTGGATGGATCGTTCATTAACCATGATGGGCGGAACCTACAAGCGTAACCTGCAAATCATCAGTTTCTGTATCGGGCTTGCACTCACGGTTCTTTTTAATATCAATACCATCACTCTGACTGAAACTATCTATCGCGACAAAGAGTTGAGAAGCGCGGTAACCGCCTATGCCGTTCAAGTGAGCGAACAAACCTCAAAAGAAACATTCGAAAAGTGCAGTAAGCAACCTGAATTATTCCGCGATGATCCTGCGTGTAAACATTTGAAAGGACTTACTGATGCCCTTCAGGGGAACAGTGATAGCTTGGGTAAATTGCCTATTGGATGGAACAATGTGCCTTTATCATTCGAAGGAACAGCGATAGAGATCATTTTCACTGGTTTACAGCATATCGCGGGGTGGTTGCTTACTGCACTGGCAATTTCTCTGGGCGCACCTTTCTGGTTCGATTTGCTCAATAAGGCCGTTAGCGTTCGTCATGGCATGCGTAAGCCACAGTAATGCCGTATTTAACGGCGAGCTGAAAATTTGATGGCATTCCAGTCGAATTGAAATACGATAGCGTAAAAGTTTTGTATTTCAACTTGCAGCCATTTATTCAAAATCATTATTTAAGTATATGTTAGATAACTTAAATTAAGATAGTTTCAGGTGGAAAATCATAAAAAAATTCTAATCGACCGACATAAACCAGAATTATGTCGAAACATTCAACATCAACGATTATAATCACCGGCTTTGACGCTAGTATTTTTCCGAATGTAGGGGTCGTTCATGTCTTTCAGCATAGCCGATTTATTATCACAGCATCGCACGGACAAATTTGACTTGCACGAGCGGTATCTCAATGCTCAGATGGTCAGAGTCTTGAAAACCATTGGCTATGACCGAAACTATCAGCGCGCTATCGGGCAGTATTTATATGATGAGAACGGTAACGAATATCTCGATTTGTTGAGCGGTTTCGGGGTGTATGCGTTTGGACGCAATCATCCTACGATTATCAATGCATTGAAAGAAGTCTTGTCGCTCGAATTGCCCGATCTGGTACAGCTTGATGTATCTACTTTGAGCGGTTTGCTTGCAAAAGAAATTTTGACGACGACACCGGATAATTTAGAGCGTGTTTTTTTCTGTAATTCAGGTACGGAAGCCGTCGAAGCGGCGATAAAATTTGCCCGCTATGTCACTAAACGCAATAGGATCATTTGTTGCGATCATGCCTATCACGGTTTGACGATGGGGGCGTTATCTTTGAACGGTGAGCAGATCTTCAAGGATGGTTTCGGCCCGTTATTGCTGGATTGCGGTTCGGTGCCTTTCAATGATTTGGCGGCGCTGGAGCAGGCGCTGAGCAGTCGTAACGTGGCTGCTTTTATTGTCGAGCCGATTCAGGGCAAGGGCGTCAATATCCCGGACGATGATTACCTGCCGGAAGTCGAACGGCTGTGCAAGAAGTATGGCACGTTATTGGTGGCGGATGAAATCCAGACCGGTATCGGCCGAACGGGCAAATTCTGGGCAATCGAGCATTGGGGCGTGAAGCCGGATATGATTTGCATGGCTAAAGCGCTATCCGGCGGTTTTGTGCCTGTCGGTGCGGTAGCGATGACGCAGCAGATTATGGAGAGTGTATTTAATCGCATGGACCGCGCTGTGGTTCATGGATCTACTTTTTCCAAAAATAATATGGCGATGGCCGCCGGCTTGGCCAGCTTGGAGGTAATCAAAGCGGAAAATTTGGTAGAGAACAGCGCAAAGAATGGCGCTTTACTCATCAATCGATTGAACACATTGGTGGGTCAATATGAATTTTTCAAGGAAGCTCGCGGTAAAGGCTCGATGATCGCGATTGAATTCAAATCTCCTAACAGCTTGTCACTGAAGGCTGCTTGGATGATGCTGGAAGCCGCCAACAAAGGGCTATTCTGTCAGATGATTACGATTCCCTTATTCAAGGAACACAGAATTTTGACGCAAGTTGCAGGACATGGCATGAACGTGATCAAATTGCTACCGCCGCTTATATTGACGCAAAAAGACCTGGATCACATCATCAGCGCCTTTAGCAAAACCATTGCGGATACGCATCATGTTCCAGGGTCCATTTGGGAACTGGGGAAGAATCTTGCCAGTCATGCATTAAAAACCAAAGCCGGCTAACTTTAAATTTCAATCCAAATGAGCAACGAACATTCCAATGAAATCCATTATCTCTGGTGGTTGATTCTGGTCTGTGTCACAGGCGGTTTGATTTATCTGCTCAGTCCGATTTTAACCCCTTTCCTATTGGCAGCAGTGATAGCCTATATCTGCAATCCGATGGTTACCCGTATGGCGGATCATGGCATATCGCGAACAGTGGGTGCGGTTCTGGTGATGCTTCTGTTGAGTGGCGTGTTTGCTGCGCTGATTCTGATCATGGTGCCGCTTTTTGAAGAAGAAGCAAGGCGACTTCTGAATAAAATCCCGGTCTACTTGGATATGATTAAAAATCATATCATTCCTTTGCTGGAGGCGAGGCTGAACATCAGTTTAGAACCCGATATGAATTTACTGAAGGAAGCTATTTCAAAGCACTGGCAAAGTGCCGGCGGTGTAGCGGCAAAGGTCTTGCCGTCTTTAACCAGCGGCGGTATGGCGATTGTTGAGTTTCTGGTTAACCTTTTGCTGGTGCCGGTAGTATTGTTTTATTTATTGCGCGATTGGGATTTGCTAATCAAACTGGTCGATGAAATGATTCCGCGCTACTGGCACCACCAGGTTTCTCTACTGGCGCGCGAAACGGATCGGATTCTGGCAGAATTTTTGCGAGGGCAATTATCCGTAATCCTGCTGATGAGCATTTGTTATATCACCGGATTGTGGCTGGTGGGATTGGAGTTTGCTTTGCCAATTGGTTTAGTAGCCGGTATTTTAGTTTTTGTGCCGTATTTGGGCATGATCGTTGGATTAACGCTAGCGACGCTTGCTGCGTTAATGCAATTCCAGGGCTGGAGTGGAGTCATCCCTGTTTGGATTGTTTTTGGCATGGGTCAATTACTCGAAGGTATGCTGATCACACCTTGGTTAGTCGGCGATCGTATCGGGCTGCACCCGGTGATGGTGATTTTTGCATTACTGGCTTTTGGTCAGTTGTTCGGATTCTTTGGAATTTTACTGGCGTTGCCAGTTAGCGCCGTACTGCTGGTTTGGATACGCCACCTCCATCAGCATTATCTACAGAGTAATCTCTATAATTCATAACATGCTTTGCATAGACTTGGCCGGATAAATAGCCATCGGATTCATGCCATGCAGCAATTACTCTTAGATATCAAAACCCCACCGTCGCCTTCGCTGGCAAATTTTGAGCCAGGCCGTAATGTTGAAGTGCTGCAATTGCTGGAAAACATTCTGCGGGGACGGGAAAAAGAACGTTTTATATATCTGTGGGGTGATCGGGGATGTGGTAAAAGCCATTTGCTGCGGGCAATGACTGCGGCCTATACACAAAAAAGCTTAAAAGCGGTATATTTCTCCGCCCGGCA
>CAADGS010000122.1 GCA_900696615.1 uncultured beta proteobacterium | reverse complement strand
TGTGCTGTTTACTCCTTTTTGGTTGCTTCTTCTTCAACCTTTTCTATTTCTTCTTCTGCTGAGTCGGTCGCCGCTTCGATTTTTTCTTCTGCCGTATCGGCTGCTGTTTCGATTTCTTTGCCAGCCTCATCAAGGGCTTCGTCTATTTTTTTACCAGCCTGCTCGGTGGTTTCTTCCGCGGCATTTCCTATTTCTTCAATTTTCTCAATAGTTTTCTCAATAGCGCTTTCGACAGCTTTTTTACCGCTCTCGATGGACTGATCGATTTCTTTCCCTATTTTTTCAGCGCTTCCCTGTTGTCCGGAACAGCCAATAAGCAGAAAAGACAGAAAAATCATAGAAATCAATACATTCAGTTTAATCATTTGTCACCTCATAAAAAATAGGATGTTATTTATATGTATCAAGTAAAAAATCTGCGAATCATGCACGAAAAATTTGCGGCTTCGATGTGTTATATGAACCAGTTGCTGTTGAATAAGGATAACAGGAATGAAGCTGACTCGAGACAGTGGCATAGTAACACCCTTGGTAAGTTGCGACAAACACGCACAAATTTAAGTCAGCTTGCCAGATATTTTTTCTACGATACCTTCGCTCATGTTTCCAACTATTACCACTGGATTAGTCGCAGCGATACACGTTGCCTATAAATATAATCTCTTTATCAGCCCCAGGAATTTCATACTTACCCGAGTTATTGGCATAAATGATATGCACGGTATTACCCCCTAGCTTGTGCGCTTCATTTCTAAGATTGTTTCTGGCTTTCAGCAGTCGGTCGACATAAGGCGTATCGTCTTCAATTACTTCAGCATCTTTTGATGAACCTTTTACTTTTCCAAGCGGTTTACAGCCTTCAGGAATTGCTTCGCCAAGCTGTATCGTAACAGCGTTTATGTTCTCTGGTTGCGCGCAAACCTGCGCGTAGCTTAAAGTGATTACTCCCAGCAGAATGATTTTATTGAAAATATGGAATTTTTCTAAAATATGCATTGTTGACTCCTCATGCCGGATGTATTTTATTAAAGCCAAGTAGCATAGATAAGCATAATACTGCCCGTCAATAGCGAAAAAACAGTAATTGGCATAACCGATCCATACTCTATGAACCAGCCGTTAGGCTGATCGGATTGCAAAGAAATACAACTTGTACTGACCTCATTTTGAATGATTAATTAAATGATCTTTAGGGTATAGTCTGATCATGTAACGTAATCATAGGGAGAGTAATGTTGGATATTTTGATCTATGTTTTTTTAGCTGTGACGGCTATAGTAATTATCTACGGCATCATGCTCTATAACCGCCTGGTGGATATCAAGCATGCCGTATCACAAGCATGGTCTAACATTGATATTCTTTTAAAACAACGCCATGACGAACTTCCTAAACTGGTAGAAACGTGCAAGCAGTATATGGGATATGAACAGGAAACGCTGAAGCAAGTAATTGCGGCGCGATCCCAGGTTGCAACCGCGCGTGAAACAGGCAACATGGGTGCACTGGGTTCCGCAGAGAATATGCTACGGGTTGGATTGGGCCAGTTATTCGCCGTGGTGGAAGATTATCCCGAATTGAAAGCCAGCGAGAAATTCCAGCATTTGCAAGCACGTATTACCGGACTGGAAAATAGCATCGCTGATCGCCGTGAGTATTACAACGAAGCGGTTAGAATCAACAATGTGCGTATTGAGCAATTTCCCGATGTCGTTATCGCCAATTGGTTTAAGTTTAAACCGCGTGATTTGCTGGAATTTAGCGATGCTGACAAACAGGATGTCAACGTCGGTAAACTGTTTGGCTAGTATCAGGCGATTGCATGGATACGCTACCGCTCGGAATAACACCAGAGGATTATGAATTTATTTTAGGCGCATCGATACTGATTGCATTGATCAGCTTTTATTATTTTGCGCGCAATTGGAAGCGGTTGCGCATCATTGAAGACACGCCCACTTCACGATTACGCTCAGCCCATCAAGGGTATATTGAATTGGAAGGAAAAGGGCAATTTATTGATGATCGCGCAATTTATGCGCCGCTTTCCAATCATCCTTGCCTGTGGTATCGTAGTCAAATTGAGCGTCAAGAAACGTTTACCGAGCATGGCCGCACCAAGACGCGTTGGAATGTAGTGTATAAAAATATCAGCAATCATCGCTTCAAGCTTACGGATGGTTTGAACAGTTGCCATATCGATCCCGATGGCGCAGAAGTTAATGGCAATGAAAAACTGGTATGGTATGGCAATACCGAATGGCCTGTCCGCACGCAATTGCTGGAAAGCCAATCGTTTATCCATGGAATGAAGAGCAATTACCGTTACAGTGAATGGTTAATTTTGCCAGGGCAGTCACTCTATGTGTTAGGTCAATTCAGAACGTGGTCAGCAGCGGCGCAGCAATCCGTGCGGAATGTAATGATTGATTTGCTGAATGACTGGAAGCAGGATCAACACAAGCTACGCGAGCGTTTCGACACCAACCGGGATGGCAATGTTGATCAAGAAGAATGGGAAATCGCGCGTCAACAAGCGCAATCCGAAGCGCAGCAAATTCATGATCAATTGGCACTGGAGCCGGATACCCATATCATCGCCAAGCCCGATAACTCCGAACAACCTTTTATTATTTCTATATATCCGCAAGCGAAACTGGTGCAGCAATACCGCCGCCATACCTTTATGGCATTGTCAGTGTGCATTTTTTTTATTTGTACTATCGCCTGGTTAGTGCACGCGCATGGCTGATTCTGTGGATTCAGGCTTGTAGCTATCGCCAGAATAATTTCGATTGATCGACTTCGTGCCAAATTGTTGCGGATAACTGTGCGCACTGCGCCATTTCGAATTGCAGTGCGCCGCAGATGCGGCCCAGTTCGAAACTGAGGGCAGTGGATTGTTTGGGTATTGCACGCAGCAATTGTATGCCGATACGTAGATCGTTTTCGTACCCCAGCTTGTCTTGCAATGCTGCCAAAGCGGTTACGAAATGTTCGGCGTGTTTGCCATAAAGCGGTGAAAAAGCTTCTGCGGCATAGCGCATTTTCTTTGCAGCAATGCGCGCCATGTGGCGTTCAGCGGGGTTGAGTTTTGCGAAGCCATGACAACGTTTGCACAATTGCCGCCAGCGCTTCTCGAGAATAATTTCAGCCCACGTTTTCACATCGCCTTCGTGCATGTCGGCTGGTATTGTCAGCAAGTTGCGGCCGATATCGAGTAGGAGCTGGGTCAATGCGGGTTTGCGTAACCACGATTGCGCGCGTTGCCGTGCATGGGCGGCGGTTTTTTGTAATAGGTTAAGCGTGGCATTTTCTAGCGTCTGGTTTTCAGACGACTCGCTCAATCGGGAGCGTATTGTTGGCAAGATTTGTTCTTGAAAAACATCCCAATCGCGTGCCGGATTCAGTACATGCATTAATTCGCGCAAATCTTGATCCCAGTCAGGTAGGGGCTGTCCCAGTGATTTTGCCAGGAGCACGCCCGAACGCAACCGGCGTAGTGCGACGCGAAGCTGGTGTAGATATTCCGTGTCGTTGGCATGTTCCAAAAATCCGGGTAAGTTGGCGGCGAATTGCACCAACGCCGCTTGCAAGATGGCATTGCTGGCATCTACGCTGGTTTGATGCTTATCGATGGCTGCAGAGGTTGATTTGACCGGAGCAGGTGTTATTGCACCGCACAAGATATAGCCGCGTTCTGCTTTACTGCGCGGTTCAATCTGCAGCGGTATTTGCTGCAATAATTGCGTGGCTAGATCAAACAAAAATTCCGGCTTACCGGATTTGAGTTCGATTTCCACTTCACAAATAGGCCGACTGGCTTCTCCAGCATGGATTTTACCGCGATCGAGCGCCACTTCGGCATGTGTTTGGTCGGTGTTAACTTGCCAGGTAATGCGTTGAAATTCGGTGGTGAAAACCGGAACGATGCGCTTCAGCTTGATACCGTTGAGTAAATCCAATGCTTGCTGCGGCAGCGCAGAAAAATCCGGATGCGTACCATCCGTGACGGATACTTCCCATTCCGGACGATTGGTCAACGCGCCGACAGATTGTGTTTCCGCTTTTAATGTTTGAATCCATTGATCGTCCACCTGGCGCACGCGTAATGCGATGCCGCGTCGCATCAGATCAAATTTTGGCGTATCGAAATACGTGCTATACAACCGGCGTTGTTGCGGTGCAATCTTACTCAGCATTGGATGACGTTGCACGCGTGCACTATGGCGCGCGTGCAGAGCCAGTTTCAGCTCGATTTCCATGATGGTCGCCGGATGCGAACAATCCAGCCTCGAGCTGTAGCGGAAATGGTTTTTTGCTTACTCAATTTTCAAATTGTCAAAGTCGACACCCTCCGGTCCAGCGGGTGTTTTCAGTTTTAGATTTTCCAGCGCATTAACCACACCATCAGCGATGATCAAATTGCGATACCATTTATAATTTGCGGGCACGATGTGCCACGGTGCATGACCGGTGCTGGTTGCAGCCAGCATCGCCTCGAATGCTTGTTGATAACTATCCCATAATTTGCGCTCTCTCAAATCGGTGACATTGAATTTCCAACGCTTTTCAGGGTTTTTGATGCGTTCTTCCAATCGCTGTTTTTGCTCAGCTTTGGAAATATGCAAGAAAAATTTTAGAATGATTGTACCGTTTTCTGCTAACAGTTCTTCGAATTCATTGATCTGATTGAACCGCTGTTTGGCAACTTTATCCGAAATGAGGTCGTGTACACGGGTAATCAATACATCTTCGTAATGCGAGCGGTTGAAAATACCGATCTGACCTTTGGCAGGCGCTTTTTGATGCACGCGCCACAAAAAATCATGCGTCAATTCTTCCGCGGAGGGCGTTTTGAAAGTGACCACCTTGCAGCCCTGCGGATTGACGCCCGACATGACATTTTTAATCGTGCCGTCTTTACCGCTGGTGTCCATGCCCTGCAATACAATCAGGAGTGAATGGCTGCTGTTGGCATAGAGGCGTTCTTGCAATTCACTTAATTGGGTAATTAATTTTTCCGTGGCGATTTTAGCTTTTTCTTTATCCTCGTCGGTTTTTTCATAATCACCGGTGTCGTCGGGGTCGAAATCTGACAAGTTTAATTTGCTGTCGGGTTTTACTTGGTAGTTTTTCATGTTTATTTTTTTAAGTAAAAAACGTAACTACTAATATTAGTGGCTTCAATTATCAGTTTGTGGCTTAAATTTTGGCCATTGGTTGTATCCGATTAATGGATTGTTTGATTCAAACTTTTTTATGAATTCAATTTCTCTTTGAATTATTTCAGTGTCTGAGGCTATTTAAGATTCGAATAAAATCTCTCTTTTAATTACAAAATCTCTACTTTGATCAGGAGTAAAATTTTTATTTATCAATGAATTATCTGCGCTACCGAAATAGTTAATACTACCCGTCAAATCTTTTCCAGTGAAGATCTTTCCATTTGGATAGGTAATTTTGTAAATCCACTTCAATCATTACTCCTTGCTTTAATTAAGCAGATCATTAAATAGCTTTAAAGATGCAAATATCGTTGAATCAATTGATTACTATGTTATTTTGTACATCATACTCCTCAAGTTAATTGGGTGTTATTTTAAATTATGGAACAGTGTTATTTCACCACCCCGATCGCACAGCACATCTGGGACAGCAAGTACCGCTACCGTAATCACGGGGTGGTAGTGGATGCGTCGATTAGCGATACCTGGAATCGTGTTGCGCAGGCATTGGCTGCGCAAGAAAAAAATCAGGTTTACTGGCAAGCGCGTTTTTTCGATATTTTGCGTAATTTTAAATTCTTGCCCGGTGGCAGGATTCAGGCGGGAGCGGGGACTGAGCATCGGGTGACATTGTTCAATTGTTTCGTGATGGGAACAATTCCCGATGCCATGGATGGCATTTTCGATGCGCTCAAGGAAGGCGCAGTGACGATGCAGCAGGGCGGCGG
>CAADGS010000121.1 GCA_900696615.1 uncultured beta proteobacterium | reverse complement strand
TGTTGCAACTCAACCGGAGAGCTTTGAAGCGGCATCGGCTGAACTGGAAAAAATAGTGGTGGCTATGGAAGCTGGGCAAATGTCATTGGAAGCTTCGCTTTCAGCCTATCAACGTGGAGTCGAGCTACTGCAATATTGCCAGAATAAATTGCAGGATGCGCAGCAACAGGTCAAGATACTTGAAGACGATATGTTAAAAAATTTTATCAAACCTGAACCTGATGAGCGCTGATTTTCAGAACTGGGCCACTAGCTGCCAGGCACGCATCGAGACATTCTTGGAAGCTAGATTGCCTGCAATCGATTGTGTTCCGGAGCGATTACACAAAGCCATGCGATATTCCGTATTGGGAGGAGGCAAGCGGGTGCGCCCGTTGTTATCCTTCGCGGCGGGGGAGCTTGCTGCAGCAGAGGTTGAACGAGTTACCACAGTGGCTGCCGCAGTAGAGCTAATTCATGCTTACTCGCTCGTGCATGACGATCTGCCGTGTATGGACGATGATATTTTGCGGCGTGGGAAGCCCACTTGTCATATAGAATTTGATGAGGCCACTGCGTTATTGACCGGTGATAGCTTACAGACATTGGCTTTTGAAATTATGGCAGAAAAACGCTTGACAGATGCACCGCAGGCGCAATTGGAAATGATTGCGCAGTTAGCATTTGCAGCGGGTTCGCGCGGTATGGCAGGAGGACAGGCATTCGATCTGGAAAGTATCGGCAAAACACTGAGTCTGCCCGAGTTGGAGTATATGCATATCCACAAAACCGGCGCATTGATCCGGGCCGCAGTCATGCTTGGCGCTCGCTGCGGTAACCGATTAAATGATGAACACTTGGCTAAACTGGATCATTTTGCAAAATGTGTCGGTTTGGCATTTCAGGTAGTTGATGATTTATTGGATGCAGAGGCAACGACGGCGACATTGGGTAAAACTGCCGGTAAAGATGCGGAGAACAATAAGCCTACCTACGTCAGCATCCTAGGTATCAGCGAAGCACGTGAGCTGGCGCAGAAGTTACAATACGACGCTGATCAAGTTCTGAATAGTTTTGACGATGGCGTATCACGATTACGCCAAGTTACCGATTTCATTATTAAACGTAAATTCTGAATTTCTTTCCATGATCTCTTTATTTCCAGGATTTGAATGTATCCACTGCTAGATACCATTAACTCACCTTCCCAGTTGCGTGAACTGGAACCAAAAAAATTACCACAATTTGCCAAGGAATTGCGCAACTTCTTGATCGAGTCAGTCGCTAAAACAGGCGGGCATTTGTCTTCTAATCTGGGTACAGTGGAATTGACCATTGCCTTGCACTATGTCTTTAATACGCCATACGATCAGCTTGTCTGGGATGTGGGACATCAGACTTATGCGCACAAAATTTTGACAGGCCGTCGAGAAGGCATGAGTAAACTGCGCATGCAAGGTGGCATAGCTGGTTTTCCCCGCCGCGATGAAAGCGAATATGACGCATTCGGTACAGCACATTCCAGTACTTCGATCAGTGCCGCACTGGGTATGGCAGTGGCTGCTCGATTGAACAAAACGGATCGGCGCGCAATTGCCATTATTGGTGACGGTGCGATGAGCGCGGGTATGGCTTTTGAAGCACTTAACAATGCAGGGGTGATGGATGCCAATTTATTGGTGATCCTCAATGACAACGACATGTCGATATCGCCGCCTGTGGGAGCATTGAATAATTATCTAGCCAAGTTGATGTCTGGGCGGTTCTATGCCACGGCACGGCGAGCTGGTGAAAAGGTGCTGGGTGTTGTACCTTCGGTGCTGGAGTTGGCTAAACGTGCCGAAGAACATGTTAAAGGTATGGTTACACCTGGCACATTATTTGAAGAGTTTGGGTTTAATTATATTGGCCCCATTGATGGACATGATTTGGATGTTCTGATCACTACGCTGAAAAACATAAAACTCCTTGATGGCCCGCAGTTTCTTCATGTGGTTACTCGCAAAGGAGCAGGCTATAAATTAGCTGAAGAGGATCCTATCTTATATCACGGTGTCGGCAAGTTTGATCCGAAGAAAGGAATTATCGCTAAATCGAATGGCAAGCCGACTTACACACAGGTTTTTGGTGATTGGTTGTGCGATATGGCCGCGCAAGATTCCCGTTTGATAGGTGTTACACCAGCAATGCGTGAGGGTTCCGGATTGGTTCGTTTTTCGCAAGAATATCCGGAGCGCTATTTTGATGTGGGCATTGCGGAACAACATGCGGTTACTTTTGCTGCAGGTGCGGCGTGTGATGGCTTGAAACCGGTAGTGGCGATTTATTCGACTTTCTTGCAGCGTGCATATGATCAATTGATTCATGATGTTGCTATTCAAAACCTTGCCGTTGTTTTTGCCATTGATCGTGCCGGCTTAGTGGGCGCCGATGGGCCTACTCATGCAGGGAGCTTTGATTTATCCTATCTAAGATGCATTCCGAATATGACTGTAATGGCTCCCGCCGATGAAAACGAATGCAGGCAGATGCTTTATACTGCCTTTAAACTGGATACACCATCAGCAGTACGTTATCCGCGAGGATCTGGAGTGGGTGTGTCGGTGCAGAAGAAGATGCAAGCACTGCCGATCGGCCGTGGCGAGATGCGACGTCAAGGTGAGAAAATTGCATTGTTAGCATTTGGCAGTATGGTGGCACCGTGTTTGGAAGCTGCAGAAGAGCTCAATGCGACGGTAATAAATATGCGTTTTGTCAAACCGCTCGACGATGAATTAGTAGCTGCTTTGGCGAATAGTCATGAGCTGCTGATTACCGTGGAAGAGAATACCATAATAGGCGGGGCAGGCAGTGCTGTAACGGAGTCGCTCAATAGCCAACACATTAATGCCAGAGTATTACAATTAGGATTGCCGGATATTTTTATCGATCAGGGCGATCATGCGCAGATGCTTGCAGATTGTGGATTAGACAAGAATGGAATTATTAAAGCAGCACGATTAGTACTAGGTGAATAACTTTTGCTTTTAATAAGTGTCTATTTTTCTGCAACAGCATAATTTTAACCTGGAATTGATCAATGTTTCATTCAATGGTTGCCAGCAATTCCTCGATGCTTAGGAGAAAAATATGAATAAACAGATAGACTTGCCGATTGCTGATGTACAGAATTCATTCGATAGTCGGCGCATTGCGATTGACAGAGTTGGTATTAAGGCCATACGCCATCCGGTTATTGTGGCCGATAAAGATGGTGGCGTACAGCGTACCATTGCGGTTTTTAATATGTATGTGAATTTGCCGCATAATTTCAAAGGCACACATATGTCTCGCTTTGTTGAAATTCTGAATGGCCATGAACGCGAGATTTCTGTTGAATCATTCCAGCTTATGTTGCAGGAGATGATCGAAAAACTGGGAGCGGATTCAGGCCATATCGAAATGACTTTTCCTTATTTTGTCAATAAATCGGCGCCTGTTTCGCAAGTTAAAAGTTTATTGGACTATGACGTGACGTTTACGGGTGAGATTAAAAATAATGAATATTTCTTTACCATGAAAGTGGTAGTGCCGGTTACCACTCTGTGTCCGTGCTCAAAAAAAATTTCCAATTACGGTGCTCACAATCAGCGGTCGCATGTCACTATTTCGGTACGTACCAATAGTTTTGTTTGGATCGAAGATATCATTAAAATTGCCGAAACGAATGCATCATGTGAATTGTATGGTCTTCTGAAAAGACCCGATGAAAAATACGTAACCGAGCGAGCTTATGACAATCCTAAGTTTGTTGAGGATATCGTAAGAGATATTGCAGAAGTGCTTAATCGTGATGAACGTATTGATGCTTATGTTGTTGAATCGGAGAACTTTGAGTCTATTCATAATCATTCAGCGTATGCATTGATAGAAAGTGATAAAAAGAAACACTGAAAAAGCTTTTTAAGCTTAGATTATCAATACTCTGTTTAAAAAAATTTGAATTGAAAGCAAATATTGTTTTCATCGTCCTGATGTAAGTGTGATACACGGGGATCGGGTCATGTCACATGCTATTCTCGCAGAGCGTGCCAGCGGAGCGATTATGGGTGCTTTCATCGGCGATGCTTTAGCGCTCGGTCCGCATTGGTATTACGATCTTTCGGAAATGCGGCGCGATTATGGTGAGTGGATCACTACTTATACGGACCCAAAACCTGGCCGCTATCATAGTGGGTGTAGAGCAGGGCAGCTTTCGCAATCCGGTATCATTCTTAAGCTCATGATTAAGTCTCTGGTTGCGAATGGCAATTACGATGAAGCCGATTTTTGCCGCCGTATGGATGAAGAACTTTTGCCATTTCTCGATGGTAAACCAATGAGCGGACCAGGTGGTTACACCAGCCAATCAATTCGGGAGGTTTGGCGGCGGCGAGTCAAGCAGCGATTGCCATGGGGTCAGACGGGTGGTCATGCGGATGATACCGAAGCGATTGAACGTACAATTGCATTAGCTGTGCGTTATGCATTTCAGCCTGCTGCGCTGGCTAACACCGTTTCAAATAATACGCGCCTAACTCAAATTGATGATACCGTGATTTCGATGACTGTCGCCTATGCGGCGGTGTTGGGTATGCTGGTGCAAGGCCATGATTTGGATATAAAGTTATCGGGGAAGTTGATGAAATTGGTAAAAAGTGGAAAGTTACCCTTTCATGCAGTAACTTTTGACGACTTGCAACCACCCCGGCTCGGTGATCCTGATCCGCCGCGTGCTGGAAGATTTGCTTCACCGGATGCTTTGCTGACGCCATCCTATATGGCCCAGGCTGCAGCAGATCCGGATGTACGTATTGAACCGGCATGGAAGGTGTCGATCGTTTATGGCATGCCTTGCGCTATTTATCACCAACTTCCAGCTGCTTATTATCTTGCTGCACGTTTCCGTGAAGACTTCGAGTCTGCCGTGTTGCATGCAGTCAATGGTGGCGGTCAGAATCAAGCGCGCGCTATCCTAACTGGCGCACTGGTAGGAGCCCAAGTGGGTCTTTCCGCCATCCCACAACGATTCTTTGATGGGCTTGAAGATTTATGCTTGCTCAAAAGACTTGCTACTGATCTGGCTTTACAGTTAAGTGACTCCGTTACCAATCTCAATTAGCGGTGGATTCGAGTAATCACTGCAATTGGGCGCGAATAGCATGAAATCTTCAACTAAATCAGATGCCCAATTTCAGTTTAAATTGATTGCTGTTTGGTAAAGTCTTGTAGGCGAAATCCTAATAACCATAAAGCTGTAAAGTAACTGAATGCGCCCGCAACGACAATCCAACTTAATCGGGCAGCACGCACTAGGGTCGAATCACTAAGCCATGAAGCATCATCTCCTGCGGCAAACCATAATACAAAACCCATGACCGTTAGTGCCACCAGTATTTTTAGAAAGAAAACAAGCCACCCGGGCTGCGGTTGATAAATATTATGATTGCGTAGTTTGTAATAAAGTAAGCCTGCATTAAGGCAAGCGCCTAAACCGATAGCAAGCGCCAAACCGGCATGTTTTAATGGAATAATAAAAGCGAGATTCATAAGCTGTGTTGCGACAAGAGTAATGACAGCGATCTTTACCGGTGTTTTAATATTTTGACGCGCATAGAATCCTGGCGCGAGCACTTTAACAAGGATTAAGCCAAGCAATCCAGCACTATAAGCTATGAGTGCTTCACGTGTCATAAATACATCATGCGATGTGAACGCACCATGATGAAAAAGTGTTGTAATGAGCGGGGTTGCCAGCAACGCTAATGCCAATGCTGCGGGTAAAGTGAGTAACATGGTCATACGCAAACCCCAGTCAAGCAGACGGGAATATTCATCGCGGCTATTACTGTTGTAATGACGAGCCAGTGATGGAAGTAAGATAGTACCTAAGGCGACGCCAAGTAGACCAGCAGGAAATTCCATTAGTCGGTCAGCATAATAAAGCCAGGATACACTGCCGGTAATCAGTAGAGATGCAAAGATGGTATTAATGAGTAAACTGATTTGACTTACTGAAACGCCAAAAATTGCGGGCCCCATCAGTTTGATTACGCGCCAGACGCCGGTATCTGGATTTTTAAAGTGAAGCCGCGGTAATAACTTAAGACGCAATAGGAAAGGTATCTGGAAGGCGAGCTGCAATACTCCGCCGATAAAAACTGCCCATGCCAAGGCAAGTATAGGCGGATTGAGTAGAGGTGCTAACCATAAGGTGCAACCGATAAATGATAGGTTTAACAGTGCGGGCGTAATTGCGGGAACATTAAATTTTCCATAAGTATTGAGTATGCCTCCTGCTAATGCTACGAACGAAATAAAAAAAATGTATGGAAAAGTAATTCGTAGCAGTTCAACTGTCAGATCGAATTTTTCGATATTCGTTGAAAATCCCGGTGCACTGGTAAAGATGATCAGCGGTGCAGCCAGTATTCCAATGAGCGTAACAAAAAATAGGATGATTCCGAGAAGCGTGGTAATGTGATCAATCAAGTTACGAGTCTCTTCGGTAGTGCGGGTATTTTTATATTCGGCAAGTATTGGGACGAATGCTTGCGAAAATGCGCCTTCAGCAAATAACCGGCGCAACAAGTTGGGTATGCGGAAAGCAACAAAGAAAGCATCAGTTGCCATTCCTGCGCCAAAAATTCTTGCGATAAGGATATCGCGCAAAAAACCAAGAATGCGTGAAACAAAGGTCATACTGCTAACCGCAGCAAGGGCTTTCAGTAGGTTCAAGGGTATTTAAACTTATCGCTTGCGGGGATTAGGATTGACTGATTTTTAGTTGTTAAAATAGACACTTGGTTAAACATAAAATGTTTCTCTATCTTCAGAAAAGATGTTTTAATTTCTGTAATAGATTTTCTTCAGACCAATTCCATTGTAAACAGTATTCTGCACCGAGTTTAGGGTTCTTAATGTCCGCTTCAATCTTTGTATGTTCAGTGATGACAGGCGGTAGCAGCGCTTCTTCTTTTCCATTGTGTTTACAAAAAAATCTAGCGGAGGAAACTGCACGCCCTTCTGGTAACTTAACAATCAGATGTAATCGTTGCGTATCATTATCCACGACGTGCGCGAGTGTACCTTCACTTTGCGTAAAGGCATCCTCATATTCATAACATAGCGTTAAGTCAGAGCCATTAATTATTTTTAATTCAGGCGGAAGTTTCATACATATTTCATAGTTTCCATTTTCTTTTCTTTTTTCAGCAGGCTCATCATTGTTAACTCTGAAATTGCTAATGCTACCGATGGCTTGAATGTTTCTAAACCAATATTCTGAATTATCCATATGACAAGCGGTTGTCATTTGTATTTGTGTAAGTGTCGCTTTACTTCCGCCAGTGTCATGTATAGTGAGAATTTTATTCAGGTCAGAGATGGTAAACGCGAGTTTGTTTTGTCTGATTTGATCATAAATTAGTGCTAACGCACTGATGGCAAATATTAGCCCAATCACAATGTAATCTGTCACTAATGCAACGAGAATGCCAAAGATGACAAGCATTACATTGATATAAAAAATAAGCTGGTTGGGTTTGTCAAACATTCAGGGCTCCTCAATTAGCTGGCGAATTCTTATTACGATATTATCTAAAAGCTGAGTTTATCAGAGAGAGAGGGTCAAAAGAAGCAAGAAGTATGGGTTGGTAAGGTTAAATTCGAATGATATTACATAAAAAAATTGGAATTGAAATAATGTTGTAAGCGAATTCAATTTGTTAACCAGAGTAGGCACTAAAATTCTTTATGGGGAGGTTCAAATTTGAAATGCAACGTTGTATTTTAGAAATGTACAAATTGAACTTAGCAGTTCAAGTATCTCATAGCTTTGAGTGCGCATACATACTTTACTTTTAACTAAGATCGATAATGCACCTTATCCATGTTTAATCGTTGAAAATTTCTATCTTTTCCGGATTGGCAATTATCGAGTAATCTCTAGCCATATACTAAAGTTTGAATTGTTAGAGTCGTTAGAATCTACCAGTAATATCATTACAAAATAGCGATTATTTTTTTAAAATCAAACTTTTCTGGAATAGTACAATGAAGATTCTTGTTAATTTCAAATCTGGGTTTAAACAAATATTTATTGTTCCAAAGTCGATGCTAGCAGTTGAATTTAGGAATATGGCTAAAGAGATTGGCGGAAAAATAGACAGTATTGAATTTTCATTGCCTACTCGTCGCCAATCAAATTATTCGAAATCGGAATCTTCTGAAAGAATAGTTCGCTTACCTGAGAGACGTTAAAGTCGAATTCAATTATTGATTATTATTAAAATGGAATATCATCATCCATATCATCAAAACCATTGGTACTTTTAACAGATGAAGGGCGGGTGGAAGTGGAACTATCTTCTTCATGCTCAGGTGATTCAAAACTGCCACTCCCTGACCGAGTGCCTAACATTTTCATGTCATTAGCAATAATATCTGTTGTATAGCGTTCTACGCCATTTTTGTCAGTCCATTTTCTAGTTTCCAATCTTCCTTCAATATAAACGGATCGCCCTTTTTTTAAATATTCGCCTGCAATTTCGGCGAGTTTGCGATAAAAAGTTACACGGTGCCATTCAGTTTTTTCTTGTTTTTCGCCATTCTTGTCTTTCCATGTGTCTGTTGTAGCCACAGTTATATTTGTCACCGCGTCACCATTTGACATATAGCGAGTCTCAGGATCTTTTCCGAGATTTCCGATGAGTATAACTTTGTTAACTGATGCCATTATGTTTCCTCCGCAAGCAATTTAATTACTTTTTCTTCATCAAAGCCTTTCATGTCAACTTTCAAATAAGCCACTCCTTCGTTAACCAGTATTAAAGCTTCATATACACCAGGAATTGCAGCCAGCCGACGTGATAATTCTTTTGATTTGTTTACATCCATTTCTTGCACATGATACATTTTGGAGCGTACCGGGGCCGGTGTTTTCATTGTGATCGCAAGTATTAACCATACAATTAATAGCAAACTGCAAAAAGCAAATAACGCATAGCTACCGAACGTGCCAAATAGATAACCACCGCTTGCGGCGCCTATGAATGCTCCCAGGAACTGGGTACTGCTATAAATACCAATCGCAGTTCCTTTCGCGCCCACTGGAGCAATTTTTGAAATTAGCGATGGCAAGCTGGCTTCCAGCAAATTAAAAGCGCTAAAGAAAACCAATAAAGCTATTACTGTCCCCAAAATGGAATCGGAAGTGATCGCCAGCAATATTTGTCCCATCAGTAATATAGCAATTGCTACTATAAAAACAGGCTTTAGTTTTGCTTTTTTCTCGGCGTAGATGATTGCCGGGATAATAAAGATAATGGATAGGACAAGCACCGGAAAATAAATTTGCCAATGATTATTGGCTGCCATTCCTGCCTGTCTCAAAGTGAGCGGTACAACCAGCCATAGCGCCATCAACGTCGCATGTAAAGCAAAAATGCCGTAATTTAGGCGCAGAAGCTGCGTATTACGTAATACATTCGCAAAACTGGCAGCCGATGTTTCCGTATCTGAATGAAAGCGGCTAATTTGTGGGTCAGGAATAATTTTTTTAACCACGATGATTGCTAGAATAGCCAATATACCTGTCATAGCAAATATCCCCGGGACACCAATCCACTGATTCAAAATAGGAGCAACAATAAGGGAAATGGCGAAAACAGTTCCAATGGTCATGCCTATGGCAGCCATTGCTTTGGTGCGATGTTCTTCACGAGTTAAATCTGCGGCAAGCGCCATCACTGCAGCTGAGATCGCGCCAGCACCTTGAATGATACGTCCCAGTATTATCCAGTAGATATCAATTGCGAAAGCAGCAACGAGGCTGCCCAAGGCAAATAAAATTAACCCTATGTATATGACGGTTTTGCGGCCGATTCGATCAGACAGCCATCCAAATGGAATTTGTAGAATAGCTTGGGTAAGTCCGTATGCTCCGAGTGCAATTCCGACTAGCGTGTAGTTGTTACCACCGGGTAACTCTTCAGCATAAAATGCAAATACTGGGAGAATGATAAATAAGCCGAACATTCGCAAACCATAAACACCAGCCAGTCCAATGGTGGCGCGAAGTTCCGCTGGAGACATTTTTTCAGATGAAGGTGCGGCTGTCATGAATCAGGTTGTGATATATCTAAAAAATTGGGTATATTAACAGGTTGACTCTTACATAGATAGTTCATGGAATCCATAAAAATACGCGGTGCACGCACCCATAATTTGAAAAACATCCATCTTGATTTGCCCCGTAATAAGCTTGTTGTTATTACCGGATTATCAGGTTCAGGTAAATCATCGTTGGCTTTTGATACGCTCTATGCGGAGGGACAACGCCGTTATGTGGAATCGCTCTCCGCTTATGCGAGGCAATTTTTGCAATTAATGGAGAAACCCGATGTCGATCTCATAGAAGGGCTTTCTCCGGCAATTGCCATCGAGCAAAAAGCAACTTCGCACAATCCGCGCTCAACCGTGGGTACAGTTACCGAAATCCATGATTATCTGCGTTTGTTATTTGCACGCGTTGGCGATCCTTTTTGCCCGCAGCATAACATCGTGTTGACTGCGCAAAGTGTTTCTCAAATGGTTGACCATGTATTACAGCTTCCTCAGGATACACGACTGATGATTCTTGCGCCCCTGATCGTAGAACGTAAAGGTGAACAAGTCGAATTGTTTGATGAGCTTCGCGCACAAGGATTTATCCGTTTGCGGATAGATGGTGAAGTATATGAAATCGATGCATTACCGAAGCTGCAAAAAAACAAAAAACATACGATAGATATCGTAATTGATCGCTTGAAAGTTTCTCTTGAAGTCAAACAGCGGCTTGCGGAGTCATTTGAAGTGGCGCTACGGCATTCCGAAGGGCGGGCTTTGGCGATTGAAATGGATAGCGGCCGCGAACACCTCTTTTCTGCCAAATTTAGCTGTCCTGTATGCAGTTATTCTCTGTCAGAACTGGAACCCAGATTATTCTCATTTAATAATCCACTGGGTGCTTGTCATAAGTGTGATGGTTTGGGGCAGATCACTTTTTTCGATCCAGGACGTGTAGTAGCTTTTCCGCATCTATCGTTGGCAGCCGGTGCGGTACGGAACTGGGATCGGCGCAATCAATTCTATTTTCAGCTATTAATAAGCTTAGCAGAGCACTATCAATTTGATTTGGAAGCTCCATTTGAAAGTTTGAACGAATCTATTCGTAACATTATTTTGTTCGGATCGGGTAAAGAAAAGATACCATTTTGCTATTTAACGGAAAATGGCCGCAAGCGACTAGAAACACATGCTTTTGAAGGGATAATTCCCAACCTGACACGGCGATATAAAGAAACCGAATCACAAACGGTTCGCGAAGAACTGGCGAAATACCTTAATACCAAGATCTGCCCGGAATGCCAAGGGACAAGATTGTGTCAAGCGGCACGACATGTTCATGTTGCGGGACAAGCCATATATCAGATCAGTGCATTTCCATTGCAAAAAGCCAAGCTATTTTTTGATC
The DNA here is from genome assembly GCA_900696615.1 of uncultured beta proteobacterium. GTDB lineage: Bacteria > Pseudomonadota > Gammaproteobacteria > Burkholderiales > Nitrosomonadaceae > Nitrosomonas. Next base: position 14,297 of record CAADGS010000121.1, on the reverse strand, counting down.
AAATAGAATTGTCTGGCCACAAGCAATCCATCGCAGAGCGTATCGTCAAGGAAATTTCAAATCGTTTGCAATTTCTTAACGATGTCGGACTGGATTATTTATCATTAGATCGTTCCGCCGATACCCTTTCAGGTGGTGAGTCCCAGCGTATCAGGCTAGCCAGTCAAATTGGTTCCGGGCTGACAGGCGTTATGTATGTTCTGGATGAACCTTCCATTGGTTTGCATCAACGCGATAATGGACGCTTATTGCAAACACTTCAGAACCTGCGGGATTTAGGAAACAGCGTCATTGTGGTCGAACATGACCAAGATGCTATACAGATCGCCGATCATGTCGTCGATATGGGGCCCGGCGCTGGTGAGCATGGTGGCTTCGTAATTGCACAAGGCACTCCGCACACTATCTGTGAAAATGGTGATTCTCTTACCGGTTTATTTTTATCCGGAAAAAGATCGATTGATATTCCATCCAAGCGAAACCAGCCAAACGAAGACCGGATACTGCGAATAGAAGGTGCTTGTGGCAACAATCTTAAGAATATCACGTTGAGTTTGCCAGTCGGGTTGTTTGTTTGTATCACAGGCGTTTCGGGATCCGGAAAATCCACGCTTATCAATGAAACATTGTTTCGTGCGGTAGCGCGTCACCTATACGCCAGCATTACCGAGCCAGCACCCTATCAACATATTGAAGGTCTGGCTTTTTTCGACAAAGTTATTAACATGGATCAAAGTCCGATTGGACGTACTCCGCGTTCAAACCCAGCTACTTACACCGGACTATTTACACCAATTCGCGACTTGTTTGCCGGTGTGCCGCAAGCACGCGAACGTGGCTATCCACCTGGACGGTTTTCTTTTAATGTTAAAGGGGGGCGGTGCGAAGCGTGTCAGGGTGATGGTGTAATTAAAGTTGAAATGCATTTTCTTCCTGATATCTATGTTACGTGTGATGTGTGTCATGGTCGCCGATATAACAGGGAAACCTTGGAAATTCAATATAAAGGTAAAAATATCAATGAAATATTGCAAATGACTGTGGAAAATGCCCTTGAATTTTTTGGGCCAGTTCCAGTTGTTGCGCGTAAGTTACAAACACTAATGGAGGTTGGGCTTGGTTATATTACTTTAGGTCAGTCCGCCACGACGCTTTCTGGTGGTGAAGCGCAGCGGGTAAAACTTTCATTGGAACTTTCTAAGCGTGATACAGGGCGAACTTTATATATTCTGGATGAACCGACTACCGGCTTGCATTTTCAAGATATCGATCTGCTTTTGAAAGTTCTACACAGATTGCGAGACCATGGTAATACCGTTGTAGTTATCGAACATAATCTTGATGTTATAAAAACTGCTGACTGGATTATCGATTTAGGTCCTGAGGGCGGTGATGGCGGTGGGTCAATTGTTGCAGAAGGTACGCCAGAAGCGGTTTCAGTCAATGAAAACAGTTATACCGGTCATTATTTGAGAGCGATGCTCGCAAAATGAATCCGTGCGATTATCTACTGGAAAGCTTTTCAGTCGCTGTCAAAGCTGCCGATCCACTACATGTTTTACCGCAGCATCTTCCAGATCCTCCGAAAGGTCGCACACTTGTCGTTGGGGCAGGCAAAGCAGCGGCCGCCATGGCACTGGCTGTTGAAAATTTCTGGCCCATTAGTGCACCTTTGGAAGGTTTGATTATTACCCGCTATGGGCATAAGCTGCCAACTCGAAGAATTGGCGTAATTGAAGCCGGACATCCGATTCCTGATGTAAATGGAGAGCGCGCATCGCGGCAGATTCTATCCGCAGTAGGGGCGCTGAGAACGGACGATTTACTGCTATGCCTATGGAGTGGCGGGGGGTCAAGCTTGCTTGCATTGCCTATTGCTGGCGTTTCTTTACAAGAACTTAAAGATGTAACGCAACAGTTGTTGAGGTGTGGTGCAAGTATTCAGGAAATCAATACTGTTCGCAAACATTTATCGGCAATTCAAGGCGGTAAGCTTGCCGCAGCTTGCAAAGCGCCTATTTTAGCTTTAATTATTTCCGATGTGACCGGAGATGAAGTTACGCATATCGCCTCCGGTCCGTGTTCGCCCGATCCAACCACTTTTTCAGATGCGCTGGCTGTACTGACTCGTTACGATCTGAATGTTTCAGAAACGGTGAGGCAGATTTTTTTAACGGACAGCACACAATTTGAAACGCCGAAACCTGGTTCTTCTGTTTTTAATAACGTAGAAAATAGAATCATTGCAAATGCGCACCAATCTTTGATTGCATCGCAGAATTTCTTCCAGACTATCAATCTTAATACCTTAATATTGGGCGATACGGTAACTGGCGAATCTCGCGAAATCGCCAAAAGCTATGCGGCATTGGTTAGAGAAATATGCTTTCATCCGCAATCGATAAAAGCGCCCATAGCACTATTATCAGGTGGTGAAACTACCGTTACCATCAAAGGCGATGGACGCGGGGGTCGCAACTCGGAGTTTTTGTTATCACTGCTGATCGAGTTAGGTGGCCTAGAGAGAGTTTATGCGCTGGCATGCGATACGGATGGAATAGATGGCACAGAGAATAATGCAGGGGCGCTCATCACGCCTGATTCGTTAATTCGAGCTGAAAAACTAGGATTGAATGCCGCCTCATTTCTTCTGAATAATGATGCCTACTCATTTTTTGATCACTTAAACAATCTTGTTATTACCGGTCCGACTCATACCAATGTGAACGATTACCGTGTCATTGTCGTCATCTAGTAGGATAGTTGTGGTTCTTGTCAATTTGTATCGAAGACAGTATCAATCCTTCTTGAAACCATTTGTTTATCACATATTCATAGAATTGCTGATTTCTCATTGACTTGAAGGTTGATGCCAGTTTTTTTCCATCATGTGTCAAAAGAACATGTCCTAAATCTAAATGATTATTTTCATTTTCTTTAAAACCTATTTTGGTAGGCTTGCCAAAATAAAATAATCGCGTATGTTTACCAAATCCCTTTTTAATATAACCATTTGGTTCAAATGTAATTAAGCCGAGAGCCTCCATGCGTCTGAGGGTGACAAGCGTTATTCCTTGTTTGGTATAGATCTCGTTCTCGATATCAAAAATCAGTGGTAGAGGATCTCCCTGAATCCATACGAATTGGCATAACGCTTCAAAAAGTCGCCTATCCGGGTCACTTAGACTAGATTCGGGTTTGTTGGGAAGCAAGACTTATTCTGTTCGTGCAGTTAATTTGGAAGTAATAAATTGTACCAATACAGTCAATAAATTACCGTTTTTCATACCCTTATTAGTCTCCCGATTTTGCTTCCTTTTTCTCAGAAGTTGTTTCTGTAGTTAGGGATTCTGCCGAAGGAATATCTGCCGGGGAATTTTCTTTACTGATATTTGCTTGAGCATCAGTTTTATTTTTCGATTTTGAAGATTCTTTGATTTTGCGAGACTTGATCTCTTTATTGATTTCAGAGAGAAATGCAATATTATCTCTACGTTGCTTATCGCTTTTGTACCAAGCGGCACATGTGATCATGCCCATAATTATTACTGTGACGTTCATGATGTCGACACCATCAAAAAAGATGAATACAACGCCGGTGGAAATGGCAAATGCGCCTAAAAATGCCGTGAATAACCATAACTTTGATCCCGATTCATTATATCGCTTACTCCATACCTCTAGATTGTCTCGGGTTGAGATCAACTCTTCATCTGTCCATTTTTTCATACTCATATTTTAGAATCTCCATTGAGAATTTTTAGTATTTCTGAAGTATAAATTGATAGTGAGAAAAAAACTAACAAGATTTATTTTACGCAATAAAAAAGGCACCTTAAGGTGCCTTTTTTATTAGATCAGCTTTGTTTAGAAGTTGTGACGCATACCAACAGTATAGGTATTACTGTCTCTGAAGACATTAGCTCGGTCATCAACCATGCCGCGTTGATAACCGCCGAATAGACTGGAGCGTTTGCTGAGGTTATGTATCAAACCAACAGTGAAAGTGCTTACTTCACGTTTAGCAGCTGTTGCAGTTGCATTCGCTTCCGACATACCGCCTTGTGCAATGATACTGGTGTTACCCCAGTCATACTGACCACCCGCGAACCACAAGTGACCATCGCCGCCCAGATTCATTGCAGAATTACATTGGGAACGTGTGTCAGGAAGTCCTGATCCTGGATTTCCTAATGCAGCGGCAGTAGAACACGTAGCAGCACCGATTGCATTACTAACCCTTTCGTATTGACCACTTAACCTGAAGTTCTGGAAACTCCAAGATGCGCCACCACGCCACACATGCTCATTATTATTTAATCCAGTGGTAGTTCTTTGCCGAGTGCTTAGATTGTCACGCGAATAACCGCCAAATACACCAAGATTGTGGCCTTGTACTTGTGCTTCATATTTACCCGCAACTTGGAAGTCCCATTCACCATCTTCACCACCCGAATTTGATTGACTGCCTTGGAAACCACTGGATGGGGAAATGAAATTTCCCGGATCTAGTCTGTTGGCATCACCTGGCATCAAAATACCGGCAAAGCTAAAGCCTTCGACTTTCGGTGAATCATAGCGCACGGCGCTATTTACGAAAGTCTGAGCGCCAGAACCCAAACCATTTGCAGATGCGGTCATGGTACCGCCACTGCCGGAAGCTTGCAGAGTAGTGTATGCAAATGGATCGATTGTCATACCGCCTGCAAAATCTTTGAATGGAGATTGGATGCGGCCAAATTTCAGTTCTCCCCAGTTGTCGTTAGCTAAACCAACCCAACGTTCACGAGCAACACCTAAATTACCGCTACCAGTATTGAAACCATATTCAACGCGCGCCTTTGCTTTCAGGCCGCCACCCAACTGCTCGGTAATATGCGCGCCAAATCTTGAACGACCTGTATCATCACCGATTAGTGCTTGACTACTTTGTTTATCGTAGTTGACTGTAGCATATTCAGCTTGCACACTACCAAAAATCGTTACATTGGTTCCTTGTGCCGATGCAACCATTGGTGCTGCAAGTGCACCAGCTACTGCCAGCGATATAAGTTTCTTCTTCATGCGGAAGTTCTCCTTTAAAGTTAAAGTGACTGGGGCTGTCCTGTTGCCTTGCTGCACTCTGATTGAATGCACCCCTGTTATTCGGACTCTCACGGTAAGAGAGTTTGATTAGATTGTGCCTAACCCTGAATAGGACTGCAACAAAAACTATGATTTTTGTAAATAAAATAACAACTATGTTGTAATTAAGCAACATAGTTGTTATTAAAAAGTTATCAGTTGAATTTGTTTATTTAGAGAATCAAAGAATACAGAGCACAGAGCAGAAGTAAATCTTGCTGAAGTGAATATCTGCTTTATTAAGTGAGAAGATTAAGAATTAACATCACTGCGGATATTGATATTGCTTGACTTGGTATGTTTGACTAACACTTTGTGAGAATTACTTACCTATATTTAATTCGAAAAAATTTTTTCATATAAGTAAGTACTTCTCTAAACTTTATCACATAGGTATATGCAGGTTACTGATTATTCTCCGCACCCTTTTCAGACGAATTTTTTGTTTCATCTTTGTTGTCGAGCGCGGGCTCAGAATCTCTTGGGGCGTAGGCAGAAGGAGGAGGTTTATCCATTGGATAGCCGTCTAAGCTCTTCTTTCCCTCACATGCAGTTAACATTAACACTGCAAGCGCAGTGGCTAAAAGTGAAAATTTAATCATTTAATCTCCCATTTTTATATCGGTTAGCGAGTAATAGCATAATCTAAGTAGCTAGATTATACAAATTTGACTTAAATAATTATTAACACTTTAATGCCTGATAAGGATAAGACGATAATCGTTGTAGTGAAATAGCGCCTTAAACAACAACCATCTAATGATTAGATGGTTGTTGCGGACAGCTTTATATTTCACTACCTATTTAGGTGCACTTTCACGATCATCCATGAAACTGGGTGGATATTGACCTGGTTTAGGTTCACCGCAGCCAATTAAAAAAGTTACTAAAAGGGTAGCAATCAATATAGAGTATTTCATATCATTTATCTCCTATATATTCAAAAATTATAAAAATTTTGACGAAAAATAAATTACGTAAAAAAACTCTTTGGTCATTCAAATACAAGAAAGACCATTTTCTTAATACCAGAATAAGATATTGCTGTCCAGAAGAATTCGACAAATTAATAACGCAATCTAAGAAGCTACTTGATGTTAGCTGTCGAGATAGCCATTAACATACCATTGATAAAGGATTTTTTGGGCCGCACTACTCAGGTTACCAGGTGGTAAAATTTTTCGTCTATCAGCGAGTTCAATTAGTTCTTTGTATGCTTCAGTGCTAACTCTATACATTTCACCATTAATAAAAAACTTATTTTTGCCACTTAATATCCTACTTTTTAAATTAAGTTGCACGCCATTCTTTTTTATCTTTTGGTTAAATATTCGCGGTAACAAAGGATTGACGGGTTTGTCAAAAAAAGTATGCGGCTTCGGTTCTGAAAGGTAAATACCGAGAAAATTTTCAATATCGCGCCGATCCCATTTTATTTTCTTTAAAATTGTATTTGCTCGTGATTGCATGGCTGCACTGATTTCTGATGGATGTGCTTGCAGCTGAAGATCAGGATCCGAATACCAATCATCCGCAACTAAATTATCTTCCAGATATACAAGAAATTGTGTTATCAATTCGTGATGACTAGGCGCCCGAAACCCAATGGAATATGTCATGCAATCTTCTAATGCAATGCCGTGATGCGCGTAATTGGGTGGTAAATAAAGCATATCACCTGCTTTAAGCTCCCATTCTTGTTGTGGTTGAAAATTTTTTAATATTTTAAGCGGGGCATCAGGTACGAGCTGTTGCTCTTGCTGTGCAGAAATTTGCCAAAGCTTGATTCCGGTTCCTTGTAATAAAAAAACATCATAGGAATCAATATGTGGCCCAATTCCACCACATTGTGGTGCATAGCTCACCATCAGGTCATCGAGGCGAGCATATGGGATGAAGTTAAATTTAGAAAGTAAATCATAAGCTGACGGCAGAAAGTGGTTAACGTCTTGAACTAGCAGAGTCCAATTCTTTTTAGGCAACTTAATCAAGTCATGATCATTGAACGGTCCATGCTTGAGATACCATTTGCTATTTTTCTGGATAATAAGACGCGATTGCACATCTTCATCACATGCAAGCTTCATGAGTTCTGTGTGTGTTAATAAGTCGTTGAAGCCAGGTATTGCATTTCTAATTAACAAAGGCTGTTTCTGCCAATAGTAGCGTAAAAAGTCTTCGGGAGAGATGCCTCCTAAAGTGGTGGTGTTTATATTATTAATGTTTAATTCCCCATAATTCTTCGAGCCGTTTATCACGCCCACAGCTTTTGCGGTAGTAGGCATATTTGAGTGGATTTTTAATGTAATAATTCTGATGATATTCTTCAGCTGAATAAAATTCGGATACAGGTAAAATTTCCGTTGCGATTGGATGGATAAATTGGCGAGACGCTTCCAATGCCTTTTTTGAAGCTACCGCCATTTTTTTCTGGTCGGAATCATAATAAAAAATTGCGCTACGATACTGAGGGCCGACATCGCAAAACTGCTGGTTAGGAGTCAGGGGATCAATTGTTTGCCAATATGCGTCAAGAAGTTTGGAGAAATTGGTTTGAGTGTTATCAAAAGTAACTTTTACGGCTTCAATATGTCCCGTTACTCCTGAAGAAACTTGTTCGTATGTCGGATTTGCTACGGTACCTCCAATATAACCAGATATTGTAGATACCACTCCCGGCAATTTATCAAAATCAGATTCAGTACACCAGAAGCATCCGCCTGCGAAAATTGCAAACTCGAAATTTTCGTTGGTTATTTGCGGCACTTTATTTTTAGGTGCTTCGATCAAAGGATTAACGGGTTGACAAGCACCCAATATGATTACGGTTAGTAACAATATGCCCCGAAGTTGTCGATAAATGCAGATATCCACTAATTATTCCCTAAGTTCTGGTAAGTGATCAGTTATTAAAACGAATTTCAGTGCCAAACCATTATTACACCAACGCTCACCTCGTGGTGGTGGGCCATCGTCAAAAACATGTCCTTGATGCCCGCCACATCGTGCACAGTGATATTCAGTCCGTAGGAAAATCAGCTTAAAGTCGGGTTTAGTGTTGACATGACCAGGGATAGGCTGTGTGAAGCTTGGCCATCCAGTTCCGCTGTCGTATTTATATTGACTTTCGAATAATGGTAAGAAGCACGCGGCACATATATAAGTTCCTTCCCGATGTTCGTGATTCAATTCACTGCTACCCGGTTTCTCAGTATGGCTTTCAAATAAGATGCTATAAGCTTTTGGTGTTAACAGTTCGTGCCATTCTTTGTGGGTCTTGATAAGAGGTTCGATAGAAATTTGTCTATTGTTATTTCTTGCAATTGATTGAGTGGATAATGCCGTCCCAAAAGCGGTTAATGCAGTCACAATACTCATGCTGCGGAGAAAAGTGCGTCGTTTCATAAGAAATTTATTAACTATTTAATTACACTCAATAGTTTATCGAATAAATTATGATGGATTGTAAATGACATTGACTTGAAACCTTAGAAGATTATCCGAGACTTACATTACCTTGATTAACTCTGCATGCAGATTGATAAACAATTCCTGTATCATCGCAATTTTAGAATTATAGCTTAGTCTACATGAAAATCACTTTTCTGGAATTTGAACAAAATATTGCAGAATTTGAGTCAAAAATCGATGAGTTGCGTTATGCGCAAGATGACTCTGCACTGGATATTTCAGCAGAAATTTCACGCCTTCAAGCGAAGAGTCAATCGCTTACAAAAAGTGTTTACGCAAAATTAACACCATGGCAAATTTCACAAGTTGCTCGCCATCCACAGCGTCCGTATACGTTGGATTATATTGAGCGTTTATTTTCCGATTTTGAAGAATTGCATGGGGACCGTAATTTTGCCGATGATCATGCAATTGTAGGAGGGTTGGCGCGATTTAATGGTCAGACAGTAATGGTAATTGGTCATCAAAAAGGGCGCGATACAAGAGAAAAAATTTACCGTAATTTTGGCATGCCTAAACCAGAAGGTTATCGAAAGGCTTTGCGTTTAATGCGATTGGCTGAAAAGTTCTCAATTCCATTGATATCGTTTATTGATACACCGGGAGCATATCCGGGTATTGATGCAGAAGAAAGAGGGCAATCCGAAGCAATTGGAAAGAATTTATATGTTTTGGCGGAACTGAGAGTTCCAATTATCTGCCTTATTATAGGAGAAGGCGGATCAGGCGGTGCCTTAGCTGTAGCTGTCGGAGATGTCGTGCATATGCTTCAATATGCTACCTATTCTGTAATTTCCCCTGAAGGTTGTGCGTCGATTCTATGGAAAAGCGCGGATAAAGCACCAGAAGCAGCTGAGATCATGGGTATCACTGCCGATCGGCTAAAAGCAATGAATCTGATAGATAGCATTATTACGGAACCGATTGGTGGAGCTCATCGCGATTACGGTGTGGTTATGCAATCGGTAAAAACTGTTTTACAAGACTCACTTCGAAAGCTTCAAGATTACTCTATCGATGCGCTCCTGGAAAAACGCCTGGAACGACTCATGGCATATGGCTCATACAAGGAAGTTAAACTCGAATAACTTGGTGTGTAATGTTAAAGAAGTATTACTTACACATAATAAACAAGGTAATCGCTTAATAATTGCTCTAAGCGGCGGCATTGATTCGGTGGTATTACTGCACATACTGTCTACACTAGCCAAGCAGTTACCCTTTAAGTTGTCTGCTGTGCATGTAAATCATGGTATTAGCATCAATGCGCATCTATGGAGCGAATTCTGTTGCAATCTTTGTTATGCGCTGGGCGTTCCTATACATGTAGCATATTTACAAATTAGAAAAGAGTCGGGTAAGAGTCTAGAAGCTATTGCGCGAGATGAACGGTATCGTATCTTCAGTGGCTTGTATGCTGACTATGTGGTACAGGCACACCATTTGGATGATCAGGTTGAAACATTATTATTGCAATTGCTTCGTGGCGCAGGAATTAGAGGACTCAGTGCGATGCCGGTCGTGCGAAAACAAAATTTTGCTCATGCGCCAAAAATTCTACGACCTTTGCTTGAAGTTTCACGAAGTGTGATTGAATCCTATGCACAGCAGAACAATTTAAAGTGGATGAATGATGAAAGTAATGACAGCATTCGCTTTGATAGAAATTTTTTGCGTCATGAGATTTTGCCAATAATTAAGAAACGCTATCCCAATTGTACTCAGACACTTTTTCGTAGCAGCCGTCATTTGGCGGAAGCATCGTCTCTATTGAACGAATTGGCGGAAATGGATAGTTCCAGTTGTTTGTATGCTGGTGAGCTGCAAATTGAGGGGTTACGCAAGCTGAGTTTTGCTCGTGCGAAGAATCTGTTTCGTAATATTTTGATAAAACGAGGTGCAGATCTGCCTAGTACAGTTAAGCTGGAAGAAATTTTGAAACAGCTTCTGTCATTGTCAGCTGATAATAATTTTCATTTTAGCTTCGGCAATACTGACATTCGTTCATTTAAAGGTGCGGTTATGATTTTGCCTCGGAGAGAGATTTTAGAAGGCGCTGAATATTACCAATACAGTTGGAATGAGGAAGCATTTTCATCGCTCCGCTGTTTAAATGGGACGATTGATTTCATCCAAGTGGAAAACCTAGGTATAAGCCAGCAGAAATTACTAAATCAGAAAATTACAATACGATTACGTCAAGGTGGGGAACGTTTTATGCCGGTTTGCAATCGTCCACGAAGAAGCTTAAAAAAAATATTACAAGAAGCTTCGATCCCTCCATGGGAGCGTTCAGTTATGCCGTTACTGTTTTGTGATGATAAGTTGGTCTGGGTACCGGGAATCGGTATTGATTGTGAATTTCAAGTAAAATCTGGCGAATCAGGTGTGTTACCAATATGGAATCCTAGTTAAGGTGGAAGATTTTCCTAAAAAATATTAGAAATTATGAAAAATATTAATCGTGTCACTATCAATCCTTACTTTAAGGAAGCTCAATGATTTTAGTTACCGGTGGTGCAGGCTTTATCGGAAGTAACTTTATTCTGGACTGGTTAGCGCAATCGAATGAAGAAATTATAAACTTGGATAAGCTAACCTATGCAGGTAACTTGCAGAATTTGTCATCACTGTCTCATGATCCGAGATATTTCTTTGTGCAAGGTGATATCGGAGATACTCCTTTAGTTGAGAAACTACTGACAGAACGTAAGCCAAGAGCAATTATCAATTTTGCTGCAGAAAGTCATGTGGATCGGTCGATTCATGGTCCAGAGGATTTTATGCAAACCAATATCCTGGGAACATTCCGATTATTGGAAGCGGTGCGTGTTTATTGGCATGATCTGCTAGATACCGCAAAAAGAAGTTTTCGTTTTCTCCATGTATCAACTGATGAAGTTTATGGTTCTTTGATACCAGGTGAACCTGCATTTACTGAAGAGCACCGCTATGCACCCAACAGTCCTTATGCAGCCAGTAAAGCTGCTAGCGATCATTTAGTGCGCGCCTACTTTCATACTTATGGTTTGCCTGTACTCACCACAAATTGCTCAAATAATTATGGTCCTTTTCAATTTCCTGAAAAATTAATTCCTTTGATGATTGTTAATGCATTAGCAGGCAAATCTTTGCCCGTATATGGTGATGGCTTACAGATCCGCGATTGGTTGTATGTAACTGATCACTGTAGCGCACTTCGACGCGTTCTGGAAGCGGGTATCTTGGGTGAAACTTATAATATTGGCGGCTGGAATGAAAAAACGAATATTGAGATCGTGCACACAGTTTGTAATTTATTTCAAGAACTTAATCCTGATTCTTCTCCTCATGATTTAATCACTTATGTCAAGGATCGACCCGGACATGATCGTCGTTATGCAATTAATGCAACGAAAATTGAGCATGAATTAAATTGGAAGCCAGTTGAGACATTTGAAACTGGTATTCGTAAAACTATTTATTGGTATCTCAATAATCAACAGTGGATAGCAGATGTTCATACCGGTGCTTATCGTGAGTGGATAGCAAAAAATTATGCTGAACTACAGCAATGAAAATTTTATTATTTGGTAAAAACGGTCAAGTCGGATGGGAATTGCAGAGAAGCCTGGCACCTTTGGGTGAACTAATTGCTCTGAGTTCGGGGAGTAGCGATTTTTGTGGTGATCTTGCCAATCCTAGCAGAGTTAAACAGACGATACGAAAAATTAAACCCGATATCATCGTAAATGCGGCGGCCTATACATCTGTGGATAAAGCAGAAAGCGAATCGAAGCAAGCTCATGCTTTGAATGCTCAAGCTCCAAGTATGCTTGCGCAAGAAGCGTTGGAATTAAATGCCTGTTTGGTACATTATTCAACGGATTATGTTTTTAGCGGTAATGGCAACCTGCCATATGTTGAAACAGATGCGACAGATCCCATCAATATTTATGGGGAGACTAAACTAGAGGGTGAAAATAATATTATTGCCTCGGGTTGTTCGTATTTAATATTTCGCACTAGCTGGGTTTTTTCGACCCATGGGAACAATTTCATTAAATCGATACTTCGATTGGCACAGCAGCGTGATAAATTAACAGTAGTCGATGACCAGATTGGCTCACCCACCGGTGCCGAATTAATCGCGGATGTTACTGCAAACATTCTGCATTCATTAAGATATCAACACAAAGTAAACGGTATCTATCATTTAGTGGCTAAAGGTTATATATCCTGGTACCAATTTGCAGAATTTATCTTAGAACATGCAAGGCATGCAGAATTTACATCAAAGATTCAACCCGATACTTTGCTGCCAATAGCAAGTGCCGATTTTCCATTACCAGCAAAGCGGCCTCTTAATTCGCGACTAAATACCTGTAAGTTAGAAAATCAATTTGGCTTACATTTGCCTGATTGGCAAGCAGGCGTATCTCGTACCATTGAAGAAATACTAAGCAAGGGACTATAGCAATTGAGATGAGAGTGATTTTTTAATGAATTCGAGCTAATCGTTCCAGTTATTATTCTCGAAGACTATACCAAATCAATAAGATTAGTGGAAGTTTATTGGGTATCAGCATAAATTACTTTAATTTATAGCTCGGTCTGTAAATTTTTCATTTCGGATTATTATTCTGATTTTTTTGTTATACAATCCCGAGCTTAATTATTTAGGCGAAATAACTGAGCATGCCTGTTCGAATTGATTTACAGATAATAAATTTGGAGAAGATATGAAAGTAGTTGTTAGAAGTAACTGGGCAACAAAATTTTGTGGAATATTTTTAGCTTCTTTTTTTGCATTTCCGGTGTATGCGCAGTTAATGCTTGCACATGAAGGCCACCATGACGCTGGCGGTTGTACAATTAAAACGGGGGAATTCCCGGTAACGTTTAGTGCATACGAAGTACCAGAAGGCGGGTTGCCTCCGATGCACTCTTTTTGCGAAAATTTACCTAATACTGGCAAGGTAAATTTAACTATTGAATTACCGCAACAAGCTCGCCAAATGCCTTTGGCAGTGCGACTTGTGAAGGAAGATCATAGTGGTCATTCTTCTGAAAAACATGGCGCTGAGCAAAAGCCAGAAGCAGACGAACACGAGGGTCATGAAGGTATGAATCATGAAAACCATGCAGATCATGACGCAGTTGAACATGGTATTGTCTATATGCCACCCGAAGTGCACAATTCTGGAATTATAGTTGTTGCAGCTAATATACAAGAAAAAGGTCAATATGCAATTCAGCTGGAAAGGAGAGATGATGCGGGCAATGTCAAAACTTTAGTGCGTATTCCTCTTAATGTTGGCAAGGGCGGTGGTCACGGTAGTCATGGTGGTGGTTTCGGAATGGTAGGTATAGCACTTATAGTTATTGCTGGCGGTGTCGCGGCTTTTTATTTTCAGCGACGCAAAAAAGCATCTGAGACATCGACTTGATATTTTGTATTTAAAATTTGATTTAATTTTTTGATAGTGTGATGGCGTCGAGGTAGTACACTTGCATGCTTTTTGTCAGTAGAGGCTAGAGCAACATAATTAATTGAATTTACTTACAGAAAGGTTGCAGGTTAATTTTAAGTAATTTCGTAGCAAATGAAATTACTTGACACTATAAAAATGGCTGAGTTAGTCTAGAGGCGGGCGAGGTCATTGATATATTAGGTGGGAAGTGAAGCGCTGAAGAATAAGAAGAAGAGGGTGGTAATTATG
>CAADGS010000120.1 GCA_900696615.1 uncultured beta proteobacterium | reverse complement strand
TAATGAGAATTATTCCTATTATATTGTATAACAGCTAAAATGCAATGTTAGTGCATGCGTATGGCGGGAGCTAGTGTTTCAAAACAAAATGAAATGATGAGTGATGAGCGATGACTGAAAAAATGGATGAATTACTGGTGCAAGCGAAGGGTTTGCTGGCCTCGGGTAAATATAACGACGCCGATAGAATACTAGAGCCGCTGCGAGAGCAATATCCGTTGTCACAGGATGTGGCGAGGTTATGGTGTTCACTGGCGATGCGCACCGATCGTGCCGCTGTCGTTCCGGCTTATGCGAAACTGATTTATGAGCATGTGCAAAGCGATTTTCATAAAGCGCATTGGGCGCATGTTTTGGGGACGGCGCACTTTATATTACTGGATTTGACGGCAGCGCAAACATATTTGTCACATGCTCTGGAACATTTAATGGCGTTGGCGCGAGCAGGAAAAATTCCCCCTCAGAGAAAAAATGATAAGCCAGCCCAGGGAAAAGATAATGCATTTACGTCGGGAGAAGCGGAAAAGCTTTTATGGAAGACTTGCGCCTATTTGGCTAAAAATGGCATTACAGCATTTCCTTATGCAGGCACATTATTGGGATTGGTTCGAGAAGGCAAGCTTTTGGATTTCGATAAAGATTTGGATATTGCCATCTGGATGGACTCATGGCAGTTGTGTTGCGCGGCGCTAGAAACTGCAGGATGGGTAAGACAAACCATGCGTATCGACTACGCTAATTATCGCGATTATGTGCATCCGGATTTGGGTATAACCTTGGATTTATGCGGCTTGCAACCGAAAGGAGAGCAAATAGTTGGCGGTTTTTCATTGCCGGATTACTCCGCTGAATATCAACGTGTATCCGTGTTTCCGCGGTTTGAATTGGTGCAACGCGATACCGAATATGGTGCCGTTTGGTTTCCCCAACAACCCGATATTATTTTGCAAGCATTTTATGGCGATTGGCGTACACCGAATCCCAATTGGGACACCGTGATATCCGCACTAAATTTGGAAAACTTTACGTTGCTAGTGCGTTGCTATGCTTATCATCGCTTGGTGCAGCATTGGTTATTGGGTGATTTAGCAAAAGCTTGGTGTTATGCTCACCAAGTCACTCTAAAAGACCCGGACGATATACTTATGTTGCGTTGCCGCCAGTGGCTCGAACATGCAATGACCCGTTTAAAACGAGAACTGCCTATCTGGCCGAAAGATCAAGTGCAGAAACGGGTGTATACGCGTATGGTGGCGGATTTGTTTCATGAAGGGCATGTTAATTTTTTGCGAGCTGCTAAAGCATTGGGCTCACATCTGACTGTGTGTGTGGTTTCCGATGAGCGCGTGGTGGAAAATAAGGGAAAAATGCCCGTGATGAAACAAGCGGAGCGTGCGGCAGTCGTGGCTGCGTGCAAATATGTCGATACCGTCATGACGGAGACACCAGCAGCCGTTACACCGGCATACATGCAACAAAATGGCTTTGATATCTACACCTTTGCCAGTGCATCTCAACAGGAACGTACAGAGAAATACAAACTGTGCAGTACACTACCGGCAACCATGATCCATGAACTTAGCTATACATCAGGTATTTCCACATCCAATATTGTTATGCGTATTTTGGAAGGTTCAAGCAAAGTCTTGAAACGTTAGTTTTGGTAAGATTGGCAAGTGTCCGGAATCATTGACTAGCTCGTGTGCTATGCAATGTGGACTTGTACTAAAGACTGGTTATTTCTTACCCGCATTCGGGTGACCTTAAAATAGGTTGATTCTATGTTTCTTGTTTTTGTTTTATTGACACTTATTTTTCTCATTTTCACTTTATTGCCGATACAACGCTCCACAGTATGGTGGATCAGGGGCCTTGATTTTCCCCGCCTGCAAATTTTTATCGCGATAACCATCCTTGTTGGAGTTGAAATTTTATTATTGGATTTTTCAACGATTTCAGCCTGGCTATTGGTTTTGACCGGCTTATTTTGTGCAGCGTATCAAGCTTGGTGGATTATTCCTTACATCAGAGTGTTTCCGAAAGAAGTGAAATCCACAAAGATTGACGATCCATTGCGGCGGATCAAAATTATCATCGCGAATGTTTTGACCTCGAACAGAAATTCATCGAACCTGATCGAGCAGGTACGTCAAAATAAACCGGATATTCTTGTCACATTGGAATCAGATTGTTGGTGGCAATCGCAATTGGATGTTTTAGAAGATGATTATCCGTACACAGTCAAATGTCCGCTGGACAATCTCTATGGGATGCATGTCTATTCTAGATTCCCACTTATGAACACAGAGATTGAATACTTGGTGGAAGACGACAGGCCATCCATTCATGCACTGGTAATGATGCCATCCGGTCACAAAGTGCGTGCACACTTTTTGCACCCGGCCCCCCCCAGTCCAACCGAAAATCTTAAATCTTCCGAACGCGATGCTGAATTGATTATCGTCGCGAAAAGCGTCGCTGAATCAAAAATCCCGATTATTGTAACAGGCGACTTAAACGACGTTGCTTGGTCCGAAACTACCCGATTATTTAGAAAGATTAGTGGGTTACTAGACCCGAGAATCGGACGTGGGATGTTCAATACTTTTCATGCAGAGTATTGGTTTCTACGTTGGCCTCTTGATCATATTTTTCACAGTCATCATTTTACTTTGCAACAAATTAGGAGACTAAAAAAATTCGGATCCGATCATTTTGCGCTTTTGACCGAGCTCGTGGTGGAAACGGATGTGAACGATGATAACGATTTAAAACCGGATGCGGATGATTTAGCCTGGGCGCAAGCTAAAGCACGAAAACATCATGTCAGTAAATATGATGTACCTGAACCGGAAAAACTGATGACAAGGAACTGATTTAAAATCAAATTTTACACGCCCGGCATCAGTTGGTTCGTCGCCAAACTATAATTAAATCCCACCTGCTGACTATTTGATATCATTCGGTGGTGCTAGGCAAGCAAGCTTCAATTTTCAGTACATCATCGCTGGTGACTGTCTATCTGTTAATTCTCTTGTTTACTGAGTTAAGTTGCTGTAAGGCTGTAACTTTGAAAGAACCAGCTATAGACTTGAAACGACGAATCTATAACAATTAATGCAATGTCACAGGCACTGGCACGGCATGGGTATGCTTACTAAAAATTACTCAGTTAAAGTATCAACTCAATATAGGAGTCAGTATAAATGCTATTTGCCCATCAAATACGCCGTCTATCGAAAATATTACTACTCGGATTGTTCATACTATACGGTTTGTATCATTCAATGGCGCAAGCCGAAATTTGGCACAGCACCAAAACAGACGGAATGAACGATGTCGCCATCGCGCCTAACGGTATAATTTGGCTTACCGACAGGAATGGAGCGATCTGGATGTCGGATAACATTTACGGTTCCTCATTTACGCTGATTAAGCCCGGCGGTTTTGGTCGTATTGCTGTAGCACCGGATAACGTTGTGTGGGCAACTGGAATCGATGATTCATTATGGAAATTCACGAGCGGTAATTGGACCGAAGTGGCAGAAAATGGAATAGTAGATATTGCCGTTGCACCTGATGGCAAAGTTTGGCTTGTTAAAAGAAATGGCGCTATTTCATTTAGTGCTGACCAAGGAAAGAATTTTACGCAAATTGCTGGCGATGGCTTTAATCGGATTTCAGTGGCGCCCGATGGTACCGTATGGCTGGTCGGAACCAATGGTGTGTTGTGGAAATTTGCTAAAGAAAAATGGATTCAAACAACAGCAAGCGGAATTGGAGATGTTGCCATAGCACCTAATGGCCTGATTTGGCTCGCAGCAAAAAACGGTGCAGTCTGGAGTTCATCGGATGACGGTGTTACTTTCAGTCGAGATGAGCATGCAAACGGGATTGAGAACATTGCCGCTGGAAGATCGGGAGCCTGGGCGGTTAGTCTCAATGGTACGCTTTGGCGTAAACTTTTTTCTCCTCAATTTTAAATTCTGCACAATTAAGTAATTGGAATAGTCACGGCTTGCGGATTGTGATTAGTAAAGTAATCCGCGTAATTGATATTGCGCAGATTTCTGATTTTGGTATGGCTTGAGTAACGTTAACTATACAATTTAAACC
>CAADGS010000119.1 GCA_900696615.1 uncultured beta proteobacterium | reverse complement strand
TACTAATTAATTAGTACTGCTCAAAATTTCGGCAGCTAAATTAGCCTTTTCTTCCCTAATTTAACTACACCTCTCAGGCTAGTCGACATCACCACTTAAAGTCAAGTCATTTGTCATAAAATTTATTGTTCCACGATATGGACTTATTCACCAAATGATTATTTTTTTCATTGTGAAACAATATATTAATTAATTGATGAAATTTAATTGAATCATTAGAATGATTACTAAGATTACTGAAAGCCGTGATTGATGCTATTAGCTGGCTAACATACTAAGGTCAATATGTTGTGATTGAATTCAAGCAGTTTACATCTTCTTACAATTACTTATAGTTAATAACCAATCCCGGATAACAGTAAGGGTTAGAAACATTTTTTGCCAATTTGTAAACAACTTTTCTGTTGATGACAAATAAAATTATTACCAAAGCGGTATTTTTTAGTGGTACAGTCTTAAGTGATTTCAGATGATGGACGAGAAAATCGTCTATCACCATAATCAATTCGCCATAAGTCTCCAACAAGCCGCTGTCGCTATTTCAATAAAAGTCGATAAAAAACAAGCGAAAGAGTGCATCTTGTCTACAATTGGCAAGCTTGGAACTTGTTTTAACTATTCATTTAACTTCAGATAGTTATTATGCAGTGGCTGTAAAATTCATGGCGGAGAATGGTCAAGGACTTAGTTCTGCAGTATTGAAATATTAAAAAAGTAAATTTCTATCATTTACTTTTTTAAAAAGCTCGTAATCGAAAAATAGCTTGAGCATAACGGCTAATAACTTTTCCTTAGACCCAAGATTTTGGCGTCCGTATAGCGACAATCGAAGTTGAGCTATCGCAATAAATCCTGATATTCAGTGAAATACGCCACTTATTTATTCAAATAATTCAATTTTAATGTTATGAGGTCCTTCAGGACTTAATTGTAAGGGGAGAATTTTCTATGACAATTGGAAATCTTATACAACCAGCACTAAGAGGCAATCTTTGCGGCGCAATCAATCAAATGCGCAATACAGCAATATTATTATTTTTTTTTCGCTACAATAGTTTTATTTCCTTGGAAAACAGCGCAAGCAGTTGATTTTGTTGCGCCCACGAATAATCCGATTAAGTGGCATCCAGGTCATTACGTTACGCTCGTATACCCAGGCCCCAGCAAACCAGCATACATGGAAAATGTATATCAAGAACTAGCCGATTATCCAGCATTACGCGGCGTTACGATTCGCTTTCGATGGCCTGATTTAGAACCAACTAAAGGAAGCTATGATTTTTCTTCCATCAGTAATCATCTAAAAGCACTGGCCGCACGGAAGAAGAGACTGATTATCTTGATCGAATTAAGATCATCAGTGCAATACGGTCCACCGGAACTGGTGCCGGAATATCTGAAAGCAGCGGCCTACGAAGGCGGCATTTTTCCTTTTAGTGGTTCTCGTAGCACCGCCATCAAAGGCTATAACATCAAACTATGGAATGCGCAGGTTCACGAGCGTTTTGCAGCGCTTGTTCGCAAATTGGGAGAACGGTTTAATTCTCATCCGTATTTTGAAGGCATTGGCTTAACGGAAACCTCCATAGGAAAACCGATTACGCCGCTAACCGGTGCACAGTTCAATGGTTATTACAAAAATATTATCAGTATCAATCAACAAATGCGTATGCATTTCCCCAACACGATGGTATTTCAATTTATGAATTATCCACGCGATAAAATTCCATCATTTGTGAATAACATGAAAAAAACTGGCATAGCATTAGGTTGCCCGGATATTTTTCTTGAAGAAACAGGATTATTTTATGATGCAACCAAAACGCCACCTGAGGGAATTTATAGTTATTATCCGGGGCTTTCTGGAGTTATTCCGCTGACGGTTCAAATCGAAGAATCAAATTATGAAAATACCCGCTACGATAATAAAGGCTACCAGCCTACACTTTCAGAGCTTTTAACTTTTGCAAAACAAAATCTAAAAATCAATTATCTGTTCTGGACGCGATCTCCGGATTATTTTCCAGGTGTGCTTGAACTCATGAGTATGAAAAATCAACGCAGCAATACGTCGGGCGGGTTGAATACAGCATGCCCGAGTTCTTATTTTTCTTGCGTTAATTAATAATCGAGCCAAAAGAAATTCTGAAGCAATTCAGAAAAAATGCGTAGTGCCTCAGACATGCTCTGAAGCACTACATTTTCATCGACATGAAATCGATTATGCCTTGCAATGTAGATTAATCCTGCTCTGATTTTAAGATTTTTCCGCTGGCATCCAATTCAAGCTCGATTTTTTTTCCTTCGTTCTTAATTTCCACCTCATAAACCGAGAACGTTCCGTCCGGCTTTGTGACTTTCTCCGCATCTTCTATGGTGGCGTTCGGATAGGCTTTGGAAATAGCTTGAATTAACGGTTCCGGCAACGCTTTAACATCAAGCGTTTCTTCTATTTGCAGCATCTTGCCGTCGGCGTCAAACAAAACTTCATATTCGCTGTTGTTTAACTTAAATTCCGCTTCATAAACAACCTTACCATCTAGCATTTCCTTCTCAAATTCTACATCTTTAGCTTCTGGATAAGCTTTTTCGAGTGCTTCGATTACCACTTTGGGCACTTGCGGTTTACCATCATCTTTTTCACTCGCATTCGCCTGACCGAATATCAACAAAAAAGCGAGCAAAATCGTAATAACCCAGAATTGCATTTTCATATAACCTCCTTTATTGATTAATACTAAATATAAACCGATTAATTTTTAGCGGGCCTTCCTGTCTTGATTACTTCCACTTGCCCGATAGCACTCAGTAATGCAACATTTGTGAGTTTGGATAAACGAATTATGCCTGCACGGATTAATTCACTTTTTTTAACATGAATCCCGGCTTCAAGACATTTCTTTTTGAGAATAGCCAGCTTGCTATAATCGCTTTCCGGCATTGTATAGCTATCTCTAATCATCTTGATTTTTTTAGGCTTATCTTTTTTTAATGACTTCTCTGCCTTAACATTTGCGGGAGACACTACCTTCGTGGGTTTGTGAACAGCACTCTCGCTTTTATTTGATTTTTTCATTGCAGCATTTTTTTCCACAACATCCTTGGTTCTCAGAGTTGCCCCTTTTTCCTTAACGTTTGATTGGTTTTTGGCCGTCATGGCGAATCCTCATAAATTATTAATAAACATTAACAGTTGAGATGAACGATATAAACTGTTTATACAGTATAAATCGTTTATGACTTCTTTGAAATAAAAACTGTAATAAATACTTAATATTGCCATGTTAATTTATATATATTTAACATATCTGCTTTCGAAGACAGATAGGCTGATCCAATGAAAATGGAAATTGTAGAAACCAAATCGGACAATACGGTTACCTGTGATGCGACAACTGAATACAGTCGCAGCGAAATCTTCCTGCAACTTGTAAGAATTATCGAGCAACGCCAACTTATCGCAAATTTTCAGCCCATTATTTCCATGACTACGGGAGACATTATTGCTTATGAAGGATTGATTAGAGGTCCTTCGAATAGCTCATTGCATTCGCCATTTAGCTTGTTCAAGGCAGCCTCACAATTTGGATTATTACTGGAAGTTGAGCGACTATGCCACCAACTGACGCTGGAGGCATTTGTGCAATTAAAATTAGCAGGTAAACTCTTTCTGAATGTAAGCCCCGAGTGCCTGCTGGATGCAAACTTTAAGAATGGAGAAACACTCGATTACATGCATTCACTTGGTTTGGAACCGCATCGGGTCGTTATCGAGTTAACCGAGAACCAACCTACTTACGATTATTCGTTGTTGCGTGAAGCTGTGCGGCATTATCGATCATTAGGACTGGAAATCGCAATCGACGATTTAGGTGAAGGATTTTCCAGTCTCCGCCTTTGGTTTGAATTAAATCCTGAATATGTCAAAGTTGATCAGCACTTCGTACAGAACATCAATCAGGATCCGGTCAAGTTGCAATTTGTGCGGTCCATACAACAAATTGCCGAAAATTCAAATTCAGCAATCATAGCCGAAGGTATTGAAACCCGAGCTGAGTTTATGATAATCAAAGACTTAGGAATTCTGCTGGGACAAGGTTATTATATTGCTCGTCCCAACATTAATCCGGTTTCGATTGTTTCAGCCGATACTGCGAGTTGTTTGCAGCAAAACGGAATAGCTGTTTATCCGTGGAAAAACACGATCATGCATAAAAATTCTTCTGCTATAAAGTTGCTGATTCCACTTTCCCCGGTTAAACCGGAAACGAACAATGAAGAGGTTTATCGTATTTTTGATGTTTCACCGATGCTGGAATCGCTACCGGTCGTTGACAAAACCACGCCAGTAGGGATTATTTCACGCAACCGATTAATCGATGCCTTTGCCCGTCCTTACTGGAGAGAGCTTTACGGTAAAAAATCATGTACGGTGTTTATGGACCCTTCACCCCTGGTGGTCGACAAAAATATCAGCCTACAAGAATTAAGCAATGCCATTGTCGCGGCTGGACAGCGTCACTTATCGAATGGCTTCATTATTACCGATCAAGGTCGATATGCCGGCATAGGAACCGCTCACGACCTTATGCGCGCGATAACTCAGTTGCAAATAACTGCTGCACGTTATGCTAATCCGCTGACATTGCTGCCGGGAAACGTGCCGATTGACGAGCACATTGAGAGACTGCTTCAAGGCCGGATCAGTTTTTGCGTGTGCTACTGCGATCTGGATGCATTTAAACCATTTAACGATCTCTATGGTTACCGTAAAGGCGATGAGATCATTCGGGTTACTGGAAATTTACTATCAAGAATGTGTGACTCGGAACGTGATTTTATTGGACATATCGGCGGCGATGATTTCATCATACTATTTCAAAGCAATGACTGGGAGATTCGATGTCACGAGATTTTGAAGCATTTTTCCCATGAAATCGAACATTTTTTCAAACCGGTTCACCGTGAGCAAAAAGGATATTTTGCTATTGATCGAACAGGAACACAGATTTTTCATCCATTGGTAACCCTTTCGATTGGCGCAGTATTAGTACCTCCAGGAATTTATAGCTCACATCATGAAATTTCTTCATTGGCCTCGATTGCCAAAAGCCAGGCTAAGGTTAAGCCAGGAAACAGTCTTTTTATTGAGCGGCGCACAAACTATACAACTTACGTCAATCCCCAACGGGCCAACGATAGTTGATTTATGCAATCTTTCAGATAAAAAAAGCATTCAATCCGCCACTTCGTTCGAGGTAATTTCATGATCTTCCAAATAGATTATGAAAGGGTATTTCTGCTTTCCTCATTACCAGATCATCGTAATCAATCCAGTGAATT
>CAADGS010000118.1 GCA_900696615.1 uncultured beta proteobacterium | reverse complement strand
TGTTCTTTGAAATAAAGGTTGTACCATATTTTTAATTTTTAACAAATTATTCACTTCTCGGCGGGTATTATAACCTTTCAAGTTTTTTAGATCATAAGCAATCGGTATAAATGTCTTTTGTCTTTGATTGATAAAGATAAAAAAGAATCTATGGAATTAAGGTCAATCCATTTTGAAAATAGGGATATCAAGGAGTTAATTCGATAATAGATATGCAACAATACAGAAATATGACAAAAGCTGTCTTGGTCCTAGTGTGTAAGCGGCCCGCGCCAGGCATTGGAAAACAAAGGCTTGTAGCCAGTTTTGGTTCCGAAACGACACAGCAGGTTGCGAACGCATTATTGGCTTGCGCGCTGGAAGATGCAAGCGCATGGCCTGGTCCGGTAGTGATTGCTCCAGCGGATGTGAACGACATCGACTGGGCACAGGCATTGGCGGCGGCGATTCGTTCGCTGGTTATCATTGTACCGCAGTCTGCGGGAAATTTAGGTGAGCGACTGAATGCTTTGGATAAGACTTTGCGTGCCCAAGGTATGGAACGGCTCGTTTTCATAGGCAGCGATGCGCCGGGATTGGTGGCAGCAGATTATGTTACGGTATGTGCAGCGCTGCAACGCAACGATGTGGTATTAATTCCTGCGTTAGACGGTGGTGTCGTGTTGATGGCAAATCGTAGCGCATGGCCCGATTTGTCAGCGCTACCATGGAGTAGTGAGCATCTGGAAAGTGCGTTACGGGATGCATGTGGCAATTCCGGGCAATCGGTATCCGTTTTGAAGGAAAGCTATGATGTCGATCAACCCGGTGATGTGATGAAGCTGGTAGCTTTACTGCAAGAAGACGGGCGACCAGCGCGCCGTGCGCTGCACGAGCTGGTAAAAACACTGACATTTCAATCCATGCGAGTAAATAATGTATAAATTCAGCGTAGTCATTCCTTGCTATCACGATGATGAAAAACTGGCGCGCTTGCTTGTGCAACTGCAGCAGTTGCCGCATAAAGCATGGCAGATCATTGTTGTAGATGGGGCCGGGACTGCGCAGTGTACTGAAATCTGCAAGCGGTTCGGGGCGCTGCAAATAATTGCCGGGCCTTGCCGCGGCCAGCAGTTACAAACAGGCGCAGCGCAAGCTACCGGCGATGTCTTGTGGTTTTTGCACGCCGATGCACAATTACCGGAAGATCCTTTGTACGCTATGACGCATGCATTGTCGGAGGGTGCGATCGGCGGTTATTTTCGTTTTCGTTTCGCCGCGCCGCGTGCTTGGCCAGCACCGGTTTTAGAGGCGGCGATCGCATGGCGTTGCCGTTTCGGTGTTCCGTACGGTGATCAAGGGATTTTCATCGCGCGCCGAGCCTATCAGCGGCTCGGCGGTCATGCGCCGTGGCCATTGTTTGAAGAAGTACCTTTGGTACGCGGTGCAAGGTATTTAGGCAAGTTTTCGCCGTTGGATGAATCTATTCTTATCGATTCCCGCCGCTGGCAACGCGACGGCTGGTGGCGGCGTACTTGGCACAATCGTAAGCTGAGTTTTTATTTTATGTGCGGTGTGAAGCCTCAGAAATTGGCTGCGCGATATCATTCTAAAATTGATTCATGAATGACATAATGTGGCAATTAGTACAAAGGAAAAAACATCATGCAAGAAATCGTACAAAAATATTATGGCGAAACGCTGACCAGTAACCGCGATTTGCAGACAAACGCATGCTGCTCGGATGCACAATTCCCACATTACGTGAAACCGCTATTGGCACGGGTGCACGACGAAGTACAGGCGCGTTATTATGGCTGCGGCTTGATTTTGCCCGAATTATTGGATGGTTTAACTGTAGTTGACCTGGGGTGTGGTGCCGGGCGCGATGTGTACGTGCTGTCACAATTGGTTGGAGAGAAAGGTCAAGTTATCGGGGTGGACATGACCGAAGAGCAATTGGCACTGGCGCGGCAATATGAAAAATTTCACCAAAAAGCATTCGGTTATAAGCGCAGCAATGTACGTTTTTTGCACGGTTATATCGAACGCTTGCACGAACTTGAACTGGCCGATGCCAGCGTCGATGTGATCGTATCCAATTGCGTGATTAATCTCGCGCCGGACAAGGCGGCGGTTCTGCGCGAAGCTTTCCGTGTCCTGAAACCCGGAGGCGAATTGTATTTTTCCGATGTTTACAGTGACCGGCGTATTCCAGCGGCTTTGATGCAGGACCCCGTGCTGTATGGCGAATGCTTAAGCGGTGCATTGTATTGGAATGATTTTTTGCAACTGGCGCGCAAGCATGGCTTCACTGATCCGCGTTTGGTTGACGATCGTGCCATCGCGATTGGAAATCCGGAATTAATTGAAAAGACAGGAAATATCCGTTTCTACTCGGCTACTTATCGCCTGTTTAAACTGCATAATCTGGAATGGGCGTGTGAGGATCATGGGCAGGCGGTGGTGTACCGTGGCACCATTCTAAATCATCATCATGCTTTCTATCTCGATAAACATCATCTGATTGAGACGGGTAAGCATTTTCCCGTATGTGGCAATACCTGGCGTATGCTGCATGATACGCGCTTTAGCAAGCATTTTGATTTTTATGGCAACTTTGATCAGCATTTTGGAATTTTTCCCGGCTGCGGCATCGGCATTCCATTCAATGATGCTGAAATAAGTATACAGAAAAGCGGATGTTGTTAAGATGGATATTGACGTTGCGTTGATTTCTAGCGAACAGCAGGGCCGCTCCAAACTTTGGTATGTTACGCCTGACAATAAGCCACGCGGCTTCATTCATTCGCATGCATTGGAAGAATTGTGGATTCATACCGGCACCGCCTGCAATTTAGCTTGTCCATTTTGCCTAGAAGGCTCCAAACCTGGTGATGCGCGTTTGCAATTGATGCGGTTTGACGATGTCATGCCATTTATCGAAGAAGCGCTGACACTGGGTGTTAAACAGTTTTCATTTACCGGCGGTGAACCCTTTATTAACAAGGATATGGTTAAAATCCTGGATTATGCACTCAAGCACCGGCCATGCATGGTATTGACCAATGCGACGGAGCCGTTAATGAAGCGCTTATCGCAATTAAAATCGCTGCGTAAATATTCTCGTTCACTGCAATTTCGTGTCAGTCTGGATCACTTCTTGGCGCAAGAGCACGATAAGAACCGGGGCGATGGCATGTTTGTAATGGCGTTAAAAGGGATGCGTGCGCTGCAGCGAATGGGTTTTGGCATATCAGTGGCAAGCCAAACCATCAAGGGATTGTCCGGCAATAAGGTGGCCCAAAGTTTCGCCGAAGTTTTTCGTCGCGCAGGTTTGCCGGGAAACTTACCGCGCATTGAATTTCCTGAATTCCATCCACCTGGCGCTATGGTTGCCGCACCCCAGATTACGCAGAGCTGTATGGTGGATTATCAATCGGAATCAACCCGTCGTGAATTTATGTGCGCTTTCAGCCGTATGGTGGTCAAAAACGATGGCGGGTGCAAGGTTTATGCATGTACCCTGGTGGATGATGACATTGATTATGAGCTGGGTAAAACACTGGCGGAGAGCTTGCAAGTGCCGGTAAGCATGAAACATCATCGCTGCTATAGTTGTTTCCGTTATGGCGCTTCGTGCAGTGAGATGAGGCGGTAGCAATTCGGTTGGTGGCGGAACGGCTACAATTTGTTTCAAAAGGGCGAACTAATTGATTGGCATGTAAGTAATCATGCAAAAGTTTTTAAAATTTCTTATAGTTTACTCACTATATTTTGTAGTTACGATGGGCTGCGCCACTCAACTCGGTGCGCAAACAAAAAGTGTCACGCAGCGGTTGGTTGTGACCGGTTCGAGTACCGTAGCGCCGCTGGTGAATGAAATCGCCCGACGATTTGAATTAGCCCATCCGGGGGTACGTATCGATGTGCAAACAGGCGGTTCTGCACGCGGTATTATCGACGTTCGTCACAGCATCGCCGCAATGGGCATGGTGTCGCGTGCATTAAAGCCGGATGAGGCGGATTTGCGCGCGTTCGCGATCGCGCAAGATGGCATCGGCATTATTGTGCACGCCGGTAATCCGGTTGCCGGACTCAGCCGGCAACAAATCGCGGACATTTATATCGGTAAAACCACACGCTGGAATGCCTTGGGCGGTACCGACACACGTATTACCGTGGTCCATAAAGCGGAAGGGCGATCTACATTGGAGCTGTTTCTGGATTATATTCAACGTAAAAATAGTGAAATCAAGCCGCATGTCATCATCGGCGATAACGCGCAAGGTATCAAAGCCGTGACCGGCAATCCGTACACCATCGGCTATGTATCCATTGGTGCGGCGGAATTTGAGGTGCGGCGTGGTTCGTCGCTGCGTTTGTTGCCGTTGGATGGCATAGCGGCTTCCGTGGAGGCTGTGCGACAAGGCGTTTTCCCTTTATCGCGTCCGTTGAATTTGGTGACTTTAGGTGAGCCGCATGGCTTGGCGCGTCAATTCATCGAATTCGCCCGCTCGCCGCAGGTTTATGATCTCGTGGAAGCACAATATTTCGTTCCGGTCAATGCCGATTGATCAATGGCTACCCGGCATGTTGCGCGCGGGTGCATTGATTGCTTTGCTGGTCATGTCGTTTATTCTGATTTTTCTGATCGGTGAATCCTGGCCGGTATTATCGAAATTATCCATCGCCCAGCTTGGTACCGATTCATCCTGGCATCCGCTGGAAGGTGCGTACAATCTCATGCCCATGCTGACCGCCACGGTGCTGGCCAGCACCGGCGCATTGTTGTTGGCTATTCCGCTGGGACTAGCATCCGCGCTGTTCACGGTGTTTTATGCTCCATCGTGTCTGGCAATTAGCTATAAGCGGCTTATCGAGTTACTGGCAGGTATTCCTTCAGTCGTTTTCGGATTTTGGGGGCTGACTGTGCTGGTGCCGCTGCTCAATCAATGGCAGCCGCCTGGCGCGAGTTTGCTGGCCGGTATCTTAGTGTTGACGCTGATGATTCTGCCTACAGTCACGGTGATGGCGCATGCCGCCTTGGCGGCGGTTCCGGTTGAATTAGTGCGTAGCGCGGCTGCATTGGGATTGTCGCGATTCGGAACGATTCAAGGGGTTATGTTGCCTGCTGCGAAAGCCGGTATCACCGCCGGCATCATACTAGCGGGGGCACGCGCGCTGGGTGAAACGATGGCGGTATTGATGGTGGCGGGTAATGTGGTGCAATATCCGGAAACCGTGTTTGATCCGGTGCGTACCCTAGCGGCCAACATTGCATTGGAAACAGCGTATGCGATGGGAGATCATAGGGCTGTGCTGTTCGTATCGGGTCTGTTATTGATGGGATTGATCATGGTGCTTGCCGCGATGGCGGAAGCTCTGGGGAAACGACAACATGTATGATGCGGTGTGTAATCGTGGCTTACGTAAGTTGCGCGAATATGTGGTGCAGTGTCTGATTTATTCTGCAGTAGTGCTGGTCAGTGCGGTATTTATCTGGCTGTTGATCGATCTGCTACGCGGCGGTCTTTCTCATTTGTCTTGGGAGTTTGTTACTGAACTGCCTCGCGATGCCGGACGGGCGGGGGGAATCGCATCTATCCTGATTTCAACATTGCTGATACTTCTGGTGGCAGTGCTCACCGCAGTTCCGGTCGCATGGATGACTGCAATTTTACTGGCGGAATTTGTTGCAATCGGCAGTTGGTTTGGAAAAACGGTACGATTCAGTTTGTATGTGTTGGCAGGCGTGCCGTCTATTGTTTTCGGATTGTTTGGTAATGCGTTTTTTTGCGTGTATTTAGGATTGGGTTTTTCGATTTTATCCGGCGGTTTGACATTGGCATGTATGTTACTGCCAATTTTGACGAGTACTGCGGAAGCGGGTCTACGCGCCGTGTCGCATACTTACCGGCTGGCTGCTTCAGCTCTGGGGTTGTCACGTGCGGCGGCGTTGTTGCATTTGATACTGCCGGCTGCTGCACCGGCCATGGCGGCCGGTCTGCTACTGGGGATCGGACGCGCACTGGCGGAGACGGCGGCTTTATTGTTTACAAGCGGCTATGCCGAGCGCATGCCGGATTCCTTGCTGGATTCTGGACGCGCATTGGCATTGCATATTTTCGACTTGTCGATGAATGTTCCCGGCGGCGATGAACCAGCCTATGCATCAGCATTGGTACTGGTGAGTCTGTTGCTTGGCATTAATATTTTGGCGATGAAGTTCGCCTATGGTTTGCAACGCAGCAAGCTGATGTTATGAACATCAAGCAAGAGGTTGGCAAATGTGATCCTTTCACGCTCGGGCCGCTTGAAGCAGGCCCGGCTTGCTCTGATCCGCTGCCAGTGATACAAGTAAAAGACTTGTCGTTGCGTTATCACGGCAAGCTTGCACTGAAAGAAGTATCACTGGATATTTATAAAGGGTGCATCACGGCATTGATCGGACCGTCCGGTTGCGGAAAAACCAGCTTGTTGTCCGCAATCAATCGTTTGACCGATCTAATTCCGGGTTGCAGCGTGAATGGCCGGATTCTGGTGCAAGGCCGCAATATTTATGACCCGGATGAGAGTGTGCAGGCATTGCGCCGCCAAGTTGGCATGGTGTTCCAGAAACCCGCGCCATTTCCGCTTTCTATCCGCCGCAATCTATCCTTACCGCTGCATGAGCATGGCATCACACGGAAAGCGGAAGTAGCCGATATTTCCGAGCAAGCGCTGCGCGATGTCGGTTTATGGGATGAAGTTTGCGATCGCATGGATTCGGCCGCGCTCAATTTATCGGGTGGTCAGCAACAGCGGCTTTGTATCGCGCGCGCTTTGGCATTGCAGCCGCAAATTTTATTGATGGATGAACCGTGCAGCGCACTTGATCCGATCGCTTCGGGTGTCGTGGAAGACCTGATTTGCCGCTTGCGCGGGCGCTATACCGTCGTCATCGTTACGCATAATCTGGCACAGGCCAGACGTATTGCCAATTACGCAGCTTTTTTCTGGGTCAGCGGACATGCCGGACAGTTGATCGAATTCGGCCGCTGCCAGAAAATTTTCGAATCTCCCCGCCATGAATTGACTGCGGCTTATGTGAATGGGGTTCGAGGGTGACGGCGGTATACTAGTTTACTTAGAGTTACATATCTATTTTTACGAGTAATTTCCCGTGTAAGTTGATATTCAAATCGTTGCGGTAATTTCAGCGAATACCTTGTAAAACACCAAATAAGCAACTCCCAGCGTTAACAGTAAATTGAGGAGCTGTCCACAGACATAAAGCAGCAGCGGTTTGCCACCGACAAAATGTTGCTTGAGTGTTCTAAAGTTGGTAGATAGCCCGATACTGACAAAAGCCAGGCAAAAAAACCAAGTTCGCAGGTTCCGGGTGAAATCGCCTAGCATGCCATGTTCCAGTACCAGGCTGGCGGTGTGTTTATCCAGCGCTTCATAAAGAATCGAAAACAGCACACTGGCGCCAATGAAGCCGAGAATGAATTTGGGAAACCGGTGCCAAATTTCACCGATGGTGATTTGCGGCGCGTGAGAATTCCTGTCTACTTTGGTTGCGAAATAGACGGCAACGCAGAAGGCGACAACACCGATCAGCATGTTCTGGATCATTTTGATGGTGGTTGCAACATACATTGCTTTGTCGCCGAGTGCCGCACCAGCGGCAACGACCGCGCCGGAGCTATCGATGGTGCCGCCAATCCAGGCACCGCCGAGGATTTCCGGCATGCCGGCAAATTTGATGAAAAGCGGCATCGCTACCATCATGACCGCGGTGAAAATCATGCTCAGGCTAATCGCCACGGTAAGTTCCTCGCGCGTGGCTTTGCTGGCCGCTGCTGTGGCAATTGCAGCGGAAACGCCGCATACGCTCATATCGGCGCTGATAGTGATATTGAGCGGTTTGGATGCAATCTTCAATATCGTTTGGCCAAACCAGTAAGTCACCACCAGCACGATAGGCGTGACTACCCAGGCGACAAAAATACCGGGCAAACCGATTGCAAGGATTTTACCGATCAGTAACTCTGCGCCCATCAATACCAAGCCGGTTTTAATAAAAAATTCCGTTTGCAATGCACCCACTGCCCAACCGGGGGTGCCGATGGTGTTGCTGATGATGATGCCGAGCACAATCGCCCACAGTGCATATTCTAGGCCATAATCCTTGAAATCGTTTTGTGCTGCCAGAAACAAAGCAATCGAGGCCAACAAAAAGATGAGCGCAAAGCCCGGAACAAACTGCCGGAAGGCAATTCCTTGCACTTTTGCACCGATGCCGAAAATTACTGCCAAAAAACAGAATAACAGGGCAATATGCGGTAATGAAAAACCACCCGCTTTGAGTTTTGCACTTTTCTTTTCGGTTGCCTGCAAGAGCTGTTGCCAATGTTCAATTGCAGCCGCAGCAGCGGAATTGAGAGTGGGTTCTGTAAAATCGAAACCCTGCGCCATGTGTTCCGCAGTCAATGCTTGCTGCCGAGCCATTTCGAGTGCATGCCGGTCAGATACCATATCCGCAGGGCTGGCCGGTTTGTAAAAAGCCTCGAGGGGATCGCCACTCCATTTGTTCGGTAATGTGGTGAGGTGTTTCAGGAATTTGCCTAGAGGATCGTCTGATAATTTGAGCCGGGTTAATTCC
>CAADGS010000117.1 GCA_900696615.1 uncultured beta proteobacterium | reverse complement strand
TCAATTTTGTAAACCTAAGCGGTGCGGTGCGTGTAACGGGACTCAGCACAGCTCCGGTCGATTACGCTGGAGATACGGCGCGGATTTTCAACGTGGAAAAAGTGCAATTCGCCAATTTAACCGAGACTATAACTACGGGTAATACCATGATTGCTGGGAGCATAAGCAACCAGACTCACAATGGCACTACTGGCAACGACACCATAGATGGCGCAGGTGGCAACGATTTTATCGATGGAAAAGCCGGTACCGATACGGCGGTATTTTTTGGCAATCGCGGTGATTTCAGTATTGCTAATGTAAATGGCGAGATACATGTTACGGGATTGAGCACGGCACCGGCTGATTATGCAGGATATACCGCCCGGCTTATTAATATAGAGAAGGTGCAGTTTGCTTCGGATCCTGAGATATCAGTTAGCGGTAATGCGATAAATATCGCCGATGGCGATAACTCGCCTAATGCGACTGATGGCACGAGCTTTGGAACCGTAACTCAAGGCAGTGCGGCAATTGTGCATACCTTTACAGTTAAAAATGACGGTGGTTCGACTTTAACACTTGGTACGCCAACTGTACCGAATGGTTTTTCGTTAGTTCCAGCAAACCCATTGGCCGCTTCCTTGCCATCTGGGAGTTCCGATACCTTCCAAGTTCGACTCGATAGCACAGTTGTTGGTACAAAATCAGGCCAGATTAGAATTGCCACCAATGATAGTGATGAAAATCCCTTTAATTTTTCGATCGATGGAACAGTCACAACAACACTGCAAGTAACTTTAATCGGAACAAATTCAGATGATTCGTCGCTGCTAGCCGATCAGATTGTTTGATTTTTGTTTACGGGTTTCATGACCGGCAGGAATAAAGCAAGTTGGAAAGTCCTGGCATTATAAATACGTAGTGGAAACCTGATTTGATTTTGATGGGGTAATTATGATTTTTTAAACTATTTCAATCAAATAGAATAATTTTTATTTACTATTGGTAAGTAATTCAAGTAAGTGAAGTTGGCCATTTTGGAAGGCTTGACTGAATCCGGAATGGCCAGCTACCGATTCGTTATTTGTTGTTTAAAGGGTTTTCTGGAAGTTGATTTGTTCTTAAAATTGTTTATTAAGCGTCAACATTAATTTACATGTAAATGTAATACCTTTGTCATATCCACCTGATAGATTGACTCACCCTAAATAAAAATTGGAGGTGGGTTAATTATGTATCGATTAAAAAATATAAAAAAACAATTTCTGACAACAACAACAATGCTATTGAGCGGTATTGCATTCAATGCAAATGCGACCGCAACCTATGATCCTGCATCGAATACGGTAGATTTACCTGTCGTCGAGGTATTGAGTGGTGGCTCTTCTTCTTTTTATAGCGCGCAATTGCAACTCGTGGGAAGTGAATTGCAATTGGTGTCGGCTAATCCAATCGCTGCCACGACAGGGCAGCGCAATGTATTTGACTCGGACACCAGCGCGGTGCATGTCGCATCCGTAACTGTTGGCGCAGATAGTTACTATGCCAAGTTGAAATTAGTGCCGGGTTCCGACCCCTTGCGTTTTAGCATCGATCAATTGGTGAATAACGCTTTTCAAGGTTGCCCCGCTTTCGCACAACCGGGACCAACTGAGAATTCTTGTGTTTTAAGCGGCACAATCACTTCGGATGCAACATTGACAAAAAATATTCAATGGATACTTCAAGGCCCAGTTTATGTTGGTGGTGATAACACACAGAGTGCCACGCTAACTATCAATCCTGGAACAAAGATTGTCGGTGTAGGCGGCCAAGGCGACCAAGCAGCTTACTTGTGGATCCGTCGGGGTTCGAAAATCATGGCTGAAGGCACGCCCGATAATCCGATTGTGATGACCGGACCGAATGAGCTTGCAGCAGGGGAGTGGGGTGGTTTGCTAATTTCCGGGAATGCGCCAGTGAATGGTTGTAATGAAGGTGTGCCAGTTTGCGAAGTGCCTTTTGAAGCAATTGTGAGTGAGATCTATGGCGGGAATAATCCCACAGATAATAGCGGTGTGATTAAATATACCCAGATAAGATTTGCCGGATCGGCAGTGCGTCAAGATGAAGAACTTAACGGCTTTACATTGAATGGCGTCGGTTCGGGAACGCTTATTGACTATGTGCAAGTTCACGAAGGCTTGGATGACGGTGTAGAAGTTTTTGGCGGTACAGTACAAATGAAGCATTTGGTACTTACAAATATTCAGGATGATTCGCTCGATTGGGCAAATGGATGGCAAGGACGTGCACAATTTATTTTGATTAAACAATCAGCAGCAATCGGTGATCGCGGTATTGAAGCGGACAATAATGAGAAAAATCAGGATAGTACACCACGCACCACGCCCATTATATCCAACCTGACAATCATTGGCCGTACCGGCGATTCTGCTACCCAGGGCGTCTTATTGCGCCGTGGAACCGGTGCCAATATCTGGAATTCCGTCATTACCGGTTCTCCGACCTGTTTAATGATCGATGGAGAAAGAACTTTTGCTAATGCAGGAACACCTGGAAGCTTATCCGGTTCATTGACGATTCAAAATTCATATGTCAATTGTGCCGCAAATTTCGCTGATGGCGAAGGTGCCTCATTCACTACATCGGATTGGTTCTTGTCGCAATCTGAGAATGTTGCAGGAGATCCTTTATTAAGTGGTTATTTGCCGGCCGCCGGATCGCCATTAACACTCGGTGGTACTGCGGTGAGCGATGCTTTCTTTACGCCTGTTGATTATATCGGTGCCTTTAAGGACGCGGATAGCGATTGGACGAGGGAATGGACAATTCCATTTAACTGATTTTTAATGAATCGAAGGAATTTCTAAAAAATTAGGTTCTATCGAATTTCATTCGTATCGATTCATAAAACCTTGCATTAACCGCCGCTGTGCTCATGAGTGCGGCAGCGGTTTCTTTCTATTCTTACGTTTTGTTGTGAAATGTTAGCTGTTGCAATAAAGCATTCATAAAAAATTCATTTTGATGACATCAGCTTTTAATGTTGGACTTATAAAGTAATTATTGCGCTTGGATCCCATGAGGCCCGACGCTTCAGATTCACAATCGAAATTAATTCTGATGGAGAAAATGTATGAAAAAAAAGATACTAACATTATCGATCTGTGCTGCTTTGGCAACATTTGCATATGCTGATAGCGAAAGAATTGACGGCCCGATGAAATTTAAACCTATCGCCGCATCGGCTTACAAGCAAGCAACAACCGATCCACATATTTTAAATACCAAGCCTTGGGTGATTCCGAGAGGTTATAAACAATATATCGTTTCCGATGAAAACGACTTGGATATTTATCCGAATTCTCCGGATCTGAATGATATGAATACGGTCAATGAAACCGGGAAGCATGCGGGCCGATATCTTTATCGCACGCACGAAGTTCGGCCAGGCAGCGAACCATATCTGGGCGGTGCGATTTCAGTAGTCGATTTAAAAACCGGTAAAGCAAAAATCTTAGCACAGCGCAACGATTGGGAAGCGCTCGATGGTTTGGTTTGGACGCCTTGGCAAACATTGCTCTTTGCAGAAGAAACCATTACCGCGCAAATTCCCGATCCTGATGCACCGAACGCGCAAAGTGGCTTGTTATATGAAATGATCTTTGCTAAAAACAACCCTACCCAGGTCGATGCGATCAAAGTGCGGCCGTTGCTTGGCTCGCTATCGCACGAAGGCATAGAAATTGACGAAGAAGGCAACGTTTATGTTATTGACGAGGAACGGTCGGGTTCCATTTATAAGTTCGTTCCGGAAACCTATGGTGATTTAAGCAGCGGCCAGTTATACGTATTACGTGTAAAAAATGGCGCCAAGACTGGCGATGCCGAATGGGTGGCATTAGATATGAATCAGGTTCAAATCAGTGCTCGAGTTGCAGCGCAAGCAGTGAATGCCACACCGTTTTGCCGTCCTGAAGACTTGGAACGTATTGGGCGCACGCTTTATGCTGCACTGACCTGCGAAGATGCGACCAATCCGGAAAATACCGATGGCCCCGGGGCAGTGCTTGCAATTAAACTGACACCATCGCCTAAAGTGAGTTACTTTGTACAACCGGGTGTGAATGTACCGTTTGAGGTCCGACCTACCGATACAACACCTGGGATAACCGGTTTAAGAAGACCGGACAATCTGGCAAATGGCCCGGATGGTAAGTTATGGATTGTTGAAGACAATGATAATAGCGATATCTGGGTTGCGCTGCCCGATGACGATGGCGATGGATATAGCGATGGTGTGTATTTGTTTGCGTCCCTAAAAGATCAGGCGGCTGAAGGTACAGGTATCTATTTTGGCAAAGATCCGCACACTTTATATGTCAACATCCAGCATTCCGGCACGGGTAACGATAAAACCATGGCTATCACACGCCGACACACCAACGAAAAAAAGAAATAATTCGGCAAGAAACAACTTCCGGCATAAATATGTACTCAATGTGTAATGGATAGGAGTTATCAAATCATGAAACTCACTCGCACTTTTATTATTACGACAATTTTTGTTTGCTTTGTTTTGTTGGGTGTAATTTATAACATTGTACTATCAGGGACATCGGCTGATTGGAAGAGTATTTCGGGCATTGTCGCTGGAATTTATCTTTATTTTGTCTATCTTATTTTTAGTATACTTTTGGACAAACCTAGAACCACCGATATCACATTGCGCAATCGATAAATGCTGAAATTATTGCTTGCCGGTGGGATGCCGTTTTTGCACATTGGATAGCCATCTACGTAACCCTTCGAGTAGATAAACCGCTTGACCCAAGCAATTCCATTCGTGGAAATGTCACAACGACCCGAGAGGTCGAGAGCGCGTTGAATTGGGTCTATGTTTCATTAGCACTTTTCCTCTCCCTTTCCTCCTAGATTGTCTCTTCTGAAGGCGATCGCTAGGAGGATTCATCCAGGTAATCTGTTTGTCATCACCTTGTCATATCGCCTCATTATGATACCCAATCAATTAAATCCGTTACCCAGGAGATTCAGATGCGACTGCGGATCAGTCTTGTACGATTTGCCATATCGATATTATTGCCAACAGTGACAACTGTTACGTTAGCCGCTGATATTACCGGTGCTGGCGCAACCTTTCCTTATCCCATTTACGCGAAATGGGCAGATGCCTATAACAAAGCAACCGGTATACGCTTGAACTACCAATCTATTGGTTCCGGCGGCGGCATCAAGCAGATTAAAGCTAAAACGATAGATTTTGGCGCATCGGACAAACCATTGCCTTTACAGGAATTGCATAAAAACGATCTAACACAATTTCCGACGGTTATCGGCGCAGTGGTACCGGTTGTAAATGTGGATAATATTCAGGCCGGTCAAATTAAACTGACTGGTAACGTGCTTGCGGATATTTTTCTAGGCAAAATCAAGCAATGGAATGATGCAGCGATTGCCAGCTTAAATCCCGGAGTTGATTTACCTTCCAGCGCAATTGCAGTTGTGCATCGCGCCGATGGTTCGGGCACGACGTTTTTGTTTACCGATTACTTAAGTAAAGTCAGTCCGGAATGGAATGCAAAAATCGGTGCCGATGTTTCTGTAGCCTGGCCAGTCGGTACGGGTGGCAAAGGTAACGAAGGGGTGGCTAATTTTGTGCGGCAGATCAAGAATTCAATTGGGTACGTTGAAGCTGCTTACGTCAAACAGAGTAAGATGAATTATGTGTTATTGCAAAATCATGACGGTGCATACGTAATACCCGCTGAAGACAGTATTAAAGCGGCGGCTGAGAATACGCAATGGGATGCAGCATCCGGATTTTATGAAATTCTGACTCATAAACCGGGTCCTGATAGTTGGCCGATTACCGGTGCTACCTTCGTTTTAATGCAGAAATCTCAAGATAATCCTTTACATGCACAAGAAGTATTGAAATTTTTTGAATGGGCATACAAACGAGGTGGCAATATGGCGCTGGAATTGGATTATATTCCGCTGCCCGATAACGTCGTTAAGCTGATTGTTGATTCCTGGCAGGAAAACATTAAAGACAAAAATGGTCGCGCGATTTATACCGCACGTTAAAAAAAAGATTAAACGGACAAGCGATACGTCGAGTAATTGCAAAATGAATGTGGATTACACCAATCGGAGAAATTCAGATACTTTCGGTTTGCCGAATAAAATGATGGCAAACATTCATGTACCTGAAAAATTTAAAAAGCAATTGTTCTACGATTTGATTTTTCGCGGAATAACTTGGTTTTTTACTTTGATTGTATTGCTGCTGCTGACAGCATTGGTTGTTTCATTACTACTTGGGAGTATGCCGGCAATCCAAGCTTTTGGTTTTAATTTCTTGTTCAGCAGCGAATGGAATCCTGTTACCGAAAAATTTGGCGGCCTGGTTCCGATTGCAGGAACTTTGGTCACATCGATCATCGCGCTATCTATTGCCATTCCGATTAGTTTTGGCATTGCGTTGTTTTTAACGGAATTGTCCCCGCCTTGGTTACGACGGCCTCTTGGAACGGCCATCGAGCTTCTGGCTGGAATTCCCAGCATTATTTACGGCATGTGGGGTTTATTTGTTTTTGCACCTTTTTTTGCGCAAACAGGACAGCCTTGGCTGCAAAATACATTAGGGCAAATTCCAGGCATAGATTTTTTGTTTACGGGTGCCTTTATGGGTATTGGCACGTTGACCGCGGGGATTATATTGGCAATCATGGTGATTCCTTTTATTGCAGCGGTAATGCGCGATGTGTTTGAGGTTGTACCATCCATGCTGAAAGAATCAGCTTATGCCTTAGGCGCGACAACTTGGGAGGTTATTTGGCATGTCGTCATTCCTTACACACGTATTGGCATGGTTGGTGGGATCATGCTTGGCTTGGGCCGTGCCTTGGGAGAGACAATGGCGGTTACTTTTGTGATCGGCAATGCCCATCAGTTACATGCTTCACTTTTTATGCCTGGGAATAGTATTGCATCTGCGTTGGCCAATGAATTCACCGAGGCGGATGGCGAGTTATATACGGCTGCGCTCATCGAGTTG
This sequence comes from uncultured beta proteobacterium, assembly GCA_900696615.1. Classification (GTDB taxonomy): domain Bacteria; phylum Pseudomonadota; class Gammaproteobacteria; order Burkholderiales; family Nitrosomonadaceae; genus Nitrosomonas. The sequence continues at coordinate 2,120 of CAADGS010000117.1, read as the reverse complement.
GGTTTGATTTTGTTTTTGATTACTTTCATCGTTCTGGCTTGCTCCAAAATTCTTTTACTGCAACTCAGGAAACGTGATGGCGATATTTCTTAAAGCATTTTTATGGTTTCAATTTATACCAGGCGCCGGATTGTAAACGCAGTTAATCTTATTGGTTCCGTATTGGCGATGGGAATTGGATTAGCGTGGTTATTCTGGATCCTATTCACGTTGTTCAGCAACGGGTTTGGCGGCATGGGCCTGACTTTGTTCACACACATGACACCCGCACCGGATGAAAATGGCGGTTTATTGAATGCCATTGCAGGCAGTGTAGTAATGGTAACAATCGCCACTGCGATAGGTACCCCGATTGGTATCATGGCAGGTACCTATTTAGCCGAATTTGGTCAGCGTGGCTGGCTTGCTCCGATAACCCGTTTTATCAACGATATTCTGCTGTCCGCACCGTCAATTGTGATTGGTCTTTTTGTTTATACCGTCTATGTTGCACGGGTAGGCCATTTTTCCGGTTGGGCTGGCGTATTGGCATTATCACTGATTGTCATTCCTGTCGTTGTGCGCACTACCGAAGATATGCTGAGGCTTATTCCAAATAGTTTGCGTGAAGCCGCAGCCGCTTTAGGTGCCCCGCATTGGAAAATAATTACTCTGGTAACTTGGCGCGCATCCAAAGCCGGTATATTGACCGGCGTTTTATTGGCTATCGCGCGAATTAGCGGAGAAACTGCGCCATTGTTGTTTACCGCATTAAACAATCAGTTTTGGAGCGTTGACATGGATCGTCCCATGGCGAATTTGCCGGTTGTCATTTTTCAATTTGCCATGAGTCCCTACGAATATTGGCAGGAATTAGCGTGGGCGGGGGCTCTGTTGATCACATTGAGCGTTCTGGCACTCAACATCATTGCCCGCTTTTTCTTGCGTAAACACGAGCAGATTAATCAATAAATCTAAGATGAATGAAATCCCTAACTCGGCAAATAATGCCAAAGTAACTATTCAAGATTTGAATTTCTACTATGCTAAGTATCATGCATTGAAATCAATCAATATGGCAATTACTGAAAATAAGGTGACGGCATTTATTGGCCCATCTGGATGCGGGAAGTCTACCTTGCTTCGCACTTTCAACCGCATGTACCAACTCTATCCCAGCCAGGAAGCCAAAGGTAAAATCATCTTGGATGGCCGAAATATTCTCGATGCTAAGCAGGATCTCAATATTTTGCGTGCAAAAATGGGTATGGTGTTCCAAAAACCCACACCATTTCCAATGTCAGTTTTTGATAATGTGGCATTTGGTGTGAAGTTGTATGAAACATTAAATCGCAACAAACTGACAGAGCGAGTCGAATGGGCGCTCGAAAAAGCCGCATTGTGGGATGAAGTGAAGGACAAGCTGCATCACAGCGGAACCAGCCTTTCCGGCGGACAGCAGCAACGCTTGTGCATTGCCCGCACGATTGCAGTTAAACCCGAGGTGGTGCTGTTAGATGAACCAACTTCAGCGCTCGATCCGATTTCAACAGCGCGAATCGAGGATTTAATTTTCAAACTCAAACAAGATTACACCATTGTGATCGTTACACATAACATGCAACAAGCAGCGCGTGTTTCCGATTACACCGCGTACATGTATTTAGGCGAACTGATTGAGTTTGGTAATACCGATACGATCTTCACAACCCCGAAGCAAAGAGCTACCGAAGACTATATAACCGGCAAATTCGGCTAGCTAGTTCAAAATTTCACGCAATGACCGCAATGAATAAACCGGTATAAAAGCCGGTAAAGCAAACTTTAAAACTCCAACAGAGACGCAAAACTATTCCGCTTAAAATTGAAAAACTATTCCGCAAAAATCATACTTTAATTGCGTATAATTTGCACGGGGTAAAATTCAAAAAAGCGGAAAATTTCGCAAAATTAATCATTTTTTACCTACTAAAACCGGACGCTGACAAGCGCGGAAAGAATTTCACCTCCTTGATGATTTAAAAAACCTTTTCATTCCTCAAAAAACCAGATTTCTGTCCCAACTCGCCCCGCCACATCACCCCCTATCAGGTGGTTTCCCAACCATGCCGAATCAGTAGGCAAAGGGCAGGGGTTGAGAC
>CAADGS010000116.1 GCA_900696615.1 uncultured beta proteobacterium | reverse complement strand
TCAGTCTCTGAATCTTGCTATTGATCAGGAAGTTCCCACGAATGCAAGCACATTGGTGATCGCTTCACCGCAGGTTGATTTGCTCCCAGGAGAAGTTGACAAGCTGTTGGATTACATCGATCGAGGTGGAAATTTGTTATGGTTGGTCGATCACGAATCATTGCGCGGTTTATTGTCATTGGCAGAGAAATTGCATCTGACTCTAACACCCGGTGTGGTTGTGGATCCTCAGGCACAACAGTTGAAAGCACCGATTACTTTCGCATTGGGTACAAATTACGGTCAACACGCAATAACTAACAACTTTGATTATATTACTGTGTTTCCGTTTGCGAGACAGATAACCATTAATGAGAATACCGAGTGGCAAGCCATTTCACTGGTTGAGGCAGCGCCACAAGGATGGGTGGAAAATGGTGAGCTTGATAGTGAAATCATTTATGATCAGGCAGTTGATGTGGCTGGTCCAATTGGTATTGCTGCGGCATTGACGCGCAATATTGAAGATCGTGAGCAACGCATTGTGGTTGTAGGCAGCGGCCACTTTCTAGCAAATTCCTATTTGGGTAATGGCAGTAATTTGGATTTTGGTATTAATTTAATCAATTGGTTGACAGGAGACGAAGAGCTGATTGTCATTCAACCACGTGCAACGCTCGACAGTAGCTTGATATTTAGTGAATTTGAACTGACTTTGATGGTTGTGATTTTTCTCATTTTACTACCGATATTATTTTTAGCGAGCGGTTTAGCCATTTGGTGGCTTCGCAGAAGAAAAATATAAGAGAATCATGACACATCACGCCCGTCTCAATCTCATTATGCTTATTACGATAGCCGGCTTGCTGTTGTTTTTGTATTTTAAGCCACAACCTGAAAGCATTCAGGAATTTCCAATTGCATCGAATTCAATTGATTCTATACAGACTATCCGCATTGCCAAGCAACAGGAGGAAATTGTATTGCAACGGCAAGCCAATCATTGGTATCTAGTCGATCCGATACATTTTCGTGCCAATGAAAGAAAAGTTAAAGAGATTCTAAAAATTTTATTGGCTAAAAGTAATCACCGATTCCCGCTGCAAGATCTTGCGCGTTTTGGTTTGGACCGCCCTAATCTACATTTATATTTTGATGGAGACTATTTTGGTTTTGGCGGGTATGCGCCTATTACCAATCAACAATATGTACTGACAAGTGATTATGTTTATTTAGTTTCACCACATTATGCGCTTTCTCTGCCGATAAAAGCCAGCAGTCTGATCAGTCTGCAGTTGCTGGCGGATGATGAAATTCCAGTTAAATTCGAGTTTAATCATCTGGTCGTAGAGCATAGTAATGGAGGCTGGAACGGCATTATCCAGAATGGCGACAATCCACAAGATGCAGATGCGGAGCATTGGGTACAATTTTGGCAGACAGCAACTGCGAGGGAGGTGACCTTAGTAAAAGAACAAGCGCTAACTGATGATTTTGTCGAGATCAATAATTTGACAATCAGGCTGCGGGACGGACAAGTAATCAATTTAAAAATCATGCAGAATGAAAATGAAATTGTATTTTCTCGGACTGATACCGGAATAAGCTATCATTTTGCAATTGGTACGGGTGAGCGATTGCTGGCTCCATCTGAAAGCAAATCTGCTCAATAATGCCTGAACTGCCAGAAGTCGAGACAACACGGCAAGGTATAGCGCCTTATCTCGAAGGGAAAACAATCGCCGGTGCAATTATCCGTAATTCCAGCCTACGTTGGCCCATACCAGATAATTTACCGGAAACATTGACAGGTGCAAAGATCCAAAATGTAACCAGACGAGCCAAGTATTTATTAATTGATTGTAATTTGGGCACACTGATTCTTCATTTGGGTATGTCGGGGAGTTTAAGAATACTGTTGACAGCATCCGGTGACGTTGCTGAGCTACCGGGAAAGCATGATCATTTCGATGTGATCTTAACGGATCGAACCATTTTAAGATTGCGAGATCCTCGCCGTTTTGGAGCTGTATTATGGCACACGGGCAATGTTTTTCAGCATCCGCTGCTTACTCATTTAGGACCTGAACCGTTGACGGCCGATTTTAATGCGCCATGGTTATTAAAAAAAACGAGAAATAGTCTTGCAAGTATCAAACAGACATTGTTGAACGGCCGGATTGTTGCAGGCATTGGCAATATTTATGCAAATGAAGCTTTATTCTTGGCGGGTATTAACCCAAAGATAGCTGCCGGTAGAATTGGTATGATGCGTTATGAAAAGCTGGTACAGGCAATTAAACATATCCTGCAACGCGCAATCCAGGCTGGAGGTAGTAGTCTGCGGGATTTTGTTAAGAGTGATGGTAACCCAGGATATTTTCAACAGCACTATGCGGTTTATGGACGCGAGGGGCAACGTTGCATGCAATGCAATCATATGATTAAGCAACTCAAGCAAAATCATCGATCTAGTTTTTTTTGCCCAAATTGTCAACGTTAGCCAGATAATAGCTCTAAATTTTAAATTGATTATGATATTGAGAGATTTCAAACAATACGTTATGGCTTGAATACTATGAATATAACATTTATTGGTGGCGGTAATATGGCGTCAGCATTAATCGGAGGGTTGCTACAGCAAGGCTTTAGTGCTCAACAACTTCGCGTAATAGAGATAAATGCCGAGAATTGCGAAAAAATAAAACAAGCATTTGGTATTTCTGTATTTTCAGATCTTACCAATGAAGCAATAACGAGTGATGTTATTGTATTATCAGTGAAGCCTCAGCAGCTTTTTCAGTTAGCTCAGAAGCTTGCGCCAATGCTGGCCGATCAGTTGTTAATCTCCATTGCAGCTGGCATATCAACTGTGGATATTAGCCGCTGGTTAGAAGGCTATCAAAAAGTAGTTCGAGCGATGCCAAACACGCCTTCCCTAGTGCGCGCAGGTGTTACCGGATTATATGCTGCGGCATGTGTCAGTGAACTGGATAAAATAAATGCCGAATCAATTCTTGCTGCGGTAGGTTCGACATTATGGCTGGAAAATGAGGAAATGCTTCATGCTGTAACAGCGATTTCTGGAAGTGGTCCCGCTTATGTATTTTATTTTATTGAATCTATGCAGCAAGCGGGAGTAGAGCTGGGCCTAAGCGCAGAACAAGCTAGGCAATTAAGTTTGCAAACGTTTCTAGGTGCCAGTAAGCTGGCTAGCGAAAGTGCTGAAGATGCGTCTATCTTACGAGCCAGAGTAACATCGAAAGGCGGCACAACCGAGCAAGCAATTCTGATGATGGAAAAAAGCGATATTAAGTGTAAGATTATATCGGCTATTCACGCAGCAAACCTCCGTTCACGCCAGATGAGTGATGAATTTAGCAAAATTTAATTGCAATAAGGCGAATGGACAAGTTGTAGGTTTTGACTAATTATAGTTTTTTGGAAAATTGTTATGTCCAATCAGATTCTACTTTTTCTTCTTGATACAATCCTGGGTTTATTCTCGCTAGCACTGCTGTTGCGCTTTTATTTTCAATTATTGCGCGTTCCTTATTACAATCCAATATCCCAGTTTCTGATTGCTATCACTGATTTTATGGTACGTCCGACCCGACGATTTGTTCCCGGTTGGGGCGGGCTTGATCTATCAACTCTGATTTTAGCTTGGATATTGGAATGCGTGATCGTAACGAGCGTTTTTATGATGCAGGACTATAACTTTGGTGCCAATATCGGTACTGCATCCGGTGTCATGGGATTGCTCGGAATTGTTGAGATTATCAAAACTACGCTTTATATTGTAATGATGATGATTATCTTACAGGCTGTATTATCATGGATTAATCCAAATAGTCCTTTAGCACCTTTACTTGATAGCTTTACACGCCCTTTCTTAAGTGCTTTTCGCAAATATATTCCACCCATAGCCAACGTTGATCTTTCACCACTGTTTGTTTTGATCATCATCCAGTTGCTGCTCATGATAGTAGCCGGAATACATATGGAAATTGCTGCAATGTTGCAGTAAGTTTTAAATGTATGAATTGGTATTACTATGACAATACGAATAATCTTATTCTAAACATATATGTTCAAACAGGCGCAAAGAATACTGTAATTGCGGGATTACATGGCGAATATCTTAAAATCAGATTAGCAGCAGCGCCTATAGAAGGTAAAGCAAACTCTGTACTGGTTAAATTTATTGCCGAATGCTTTGGCGTTCCTAGTTCTAAGGTTATATTAAAGCGAGGCGATAGGTGTAGGCAGAAAACTATAATTATTCAGCAACCTAGTTATCACCCTGAAACACTGTTAAGTGAATTGCAAAATTGAATGTCAACAAATTTTTTTATAGAACGACAGTTATATGGACTTGATCTTATGGCGCCACGCCGAAGCAGAGGACAGTTATCCGGATATGTCACGTAAATTGACGAAAAAAGGAGTCGATCAAGCGAATCGTATGGCAAACTGGCTTAAATCGAAGTTGCCGGAAAATACGCTGGTAATCGCAAGTCCCGCGCTGCGTACTCAGCAAACCGCATCTGCATTGACATCTAACTTCATGACAAATATAGAGATTGGACCTGGTGCAAGCTTTAGTAACATACTTACAGCTGCAAATTGGCCATATTCTCAGCGTCCTGTTTTGATCGTAGGTCATCAGCCCACATTGGGTGAAGTGGCCAGTCATTTAATTCCAGTTATTCCGCCCGAGTTGAGCATAAAAAAGGGTCTGTATGGTGGATAAAGTCCAAGAAAGAAGGTGAGGAGATTGAATCACTATTGCATACTGTAATCTATCCTGAAATGGTGTGACCGATTAACTTAACCTGTTCTCATGATATGTCGCGTCCATTATTTTTAGAACAGCGTGTACTTTTTATACTCGATGATTAAATGAGTGTTTCCCGAGGCAAAAATTTTGAGGCTAGATAGTCGGCCCTGAAATACCCTTAAGCACTTGATATTATTTATCAATACACTGTTTATTGGTAATCATAACGACCGAGAATGTTAAAATGGCGGTGTATTTCTGGTCGAAATGGTGATTAAAAATGCTATGAAATAGCAGGACGATTCATCAACCGAATCCGTTTGGAACAGATTTGCTGACGCAGCTTGATCCCGACGATCCATTGTTGCAGCTTGCATCAACGATACCGTGGCAAGAGTTTGAGGAATCGTTTTCCGTTCATTACACAGCAGCGACAGGCGCGCCAAGTAAGCCATCCGTTTGATGGTTGGGTGATCCTGAAGCAGTTAGAGAATTTGAGTGACGAATCGATAGTATTGCAGTGGAGGCGTAATCCTTATTACCAGGCTTTTTGCACACGAAGGAGTTCCAGCAGAAGTTGCCTTGACATAGCGCGGAGCTGGTGCATTTTCGCAAGCGCATAGGCGCGGAAGGTGTAGAGCGGATTTTCCGATGAGCGTTGGTTTGCATGGGGAATCGGCGCTGGAAGATGTCATTCCTATTGACACGACCGTGCATGAGAAAAACATCACATACTAAACGGATAGCAAACTGGCGATCAAAATTATCGATCGCCTCAACAAGATTGCCAAATCCCATGGTATTTCATAGCGGCGTACCTTTGTCAAAGAAGTGAAGTCACTGCGCCTGGAATCTGAAACAATGGCTGCTGGTCATTTTTTGGCTCTTTTTCCCGTGGCGAAAACTGCAAATTTATCGGATTCCTTGATCGAAATCTAAACTACACGGGTATGTATTTTGATAGGTAGCCGTTTTCTCGGGCGGCCTTTCCAGAACAACAACTGTTATTTGATACTTTTTCAGGGGCGACTAGATAATTTTTTTAACTAAATAAAAAGTATTATACTAATTCATTCCTTCTAATTTTGAATGTACAATTGTTTTGGAAAACAACATTGATAAACACATTTTCATTGATAAATACATTTTTAAATTAGATTTTCCAAGATATTATTTAGGGTATATTATTGATGCAGATTAATACTTGATTTTTTTTATGAGTTAATATAATAGTTTTACCAAAAAAGTGCAGGTTAAAAAATGTGCTGTTAAATGAACAATTTTTTTATAGGCATTTAATTTAAAATTTGGTTTGGTTGTTCGTGTAGTTTTTTTAGCTCCCGAGTTTGCTTTTAGCAAACTTACAAAAGGATGATAATTATATGATTTCTGATTTACTTATTTTAATTTCAGGGGCAATTGACTTGCCATGGTGGGGATATGTCGTTGTTACTTTGGTACTGACGCATATTACAATTGCTTCAATTACTATCTATCTCCACAGGCATTCAGCACACCGTGCATTGGAATTACATCCAATTGCTAGTCATTTCTTTCGTTTCTGGTTGTGGCTTACTACAGGAATGGTGACCAAGCAATGGACTGCGGTACATCGTAAACATCATGCAAAATGTGAAACCAAGGATGATCCGCATAGCCCTGTTATTTATGGCATCAAGAAAGTTTTAGCAGAGGGTTCCGAGCTTTATCGAACTGAAGCAAAGAATGAAGAAACCCTCAAAAGGTATGGATACGGTACCCCAGACGATTGGGTAGAGAGAAATATTTATAGCAAGCATAGTGCGAAAGGAGTTTCGCTAATGCTGATTATTGATGTACTTCTGTTTGGTCCGATCGGTATAACGATTTGGGCAGTTCAAATGCTATGGGCGCCAGTTTTTGCCGCAGGAGTGATTAATGGAGTTGGCCATTACTGGGGTTATCGGAATTTCCAAGCGGAAGACGCTAGTAGAAATATAGTTCCTTGGGGCATTTTAATTGGTGGTGAGGAGTTGCATAATAACCACCACGCTTATGCAACATCAGCACGATTATCCAATAAATGGTATGAGTTTGATATCGGATGGTTATATATTCGTATATTAGAAATGGTAGGGCTTGCAAAAGTTAAGAAAACTGCACCGAAATTACGTATCGATAAAAAGAAAACAGAATGTGACCTAGATACGTTACAGGCGGTTATTTCTCATCGCTATGAAATATTGGCAAAATATACCCAATCGCTTAAGACCACACTTGCGAACGAAATTACTCATTTGAGAGAAGTCGGTGCGCAGTATGGCATAGATAAATCCACTTTAAAGCACTGGATCTTGGCTGATTCCAAGACATTGCAACAACATGAGCGTGAAAAATTAAGTCAAGTATTAAGTAGTAGTAATGCTAGAACACTTGACAAACTCTATACCATGCGTGAAGAGTTAGCAGAAATCTGGCAACGTTCCACAGCCTCAACAGAAGAATTGGTGAAACAACTCGAAGATTGGTGTCGGCGTGCGGAAGAAAGCGGAATTGAAGTATTGAGAACTTTCTCACAAAGACTACGCTGCTATGCATAACAGCGTATAAACTGACATTAATACTGATCCGTAGTCTTACAAGCCCGCAATAATATTAATGTATTGCGGGCTTTTTTATTTTAATTTGGTTTCTTTATAAATTACGTGCTTGCGAACAACAGGATCATATTTCTTCAATTCCATTTTTTCGGGGTGTGCACGCTTATTCTTAGTAGTTGTATAAAAATGACCTGTTCCTGCTGAAGATTCAAGCTTTATCTTTTCACGCATTCTGATTACTCCTTAATTTAACTATGCATTAGCGAGTTAACGAATTCTAAATGTTTTTGTTTTGCAGGCGCATTTCAGCTAACACCGCATCAATACCATTTTTATCTATCGTGCGTAACGCAGCATTTGATAAGCGTAAACTAATCCAACGATTTTCACTTTCAACCCAAAATCTACGACGTTGCAAATTAGGCAAGAATCGCCTTTTAGTTTTATTATTTGCATGTGAAACATTATGACCTGACATTGGTTTTTTGCCAGTTACTTGACATACACGTGCCATATTAACGCACTCCAAAATTCTAAAAACGCATATTTTATCCTGTTTTACTGTACTTGTTCAAATGCAATGAATTAATTATCAGATCAAATAAAACCTGGAGTATCGTCTAAAGCTAATTCTTATCGTATAGATTTAAATCAGATTATGTTCAGAAAAGGACATAGCGCTACCACTGCCAATTATAAAATGATCAAGTACTTTAATATCAATCATTGCCAGAGCTTGTTTTAAAGATTGAGTTAACACTTTGTCGGCATGGCTGGGTGTTGTCGTACCCGATGGATGGTTATGAGCAAAAATCATTGCCGCGGCATTGTGATATAAAGCCCGTTTAATTACTTCTCGAGGATATACGCTTGTCTGTGTCAATGTGCCCTTAAATAACTCTTCTATTGCAATTGTGCGATTTTGCGCATCAAGAAAAACACCCACAAATACTTCATGCTCTTTATTTGCTAGACTCAAGCATAGAAAATCTCGGGCAAGTTGGGGAGAGTTCATGGCATCGCTTTGTTTCAATTCTTCTCCTAGTGCACGGCGAGCCATTTCTAGTACAGCCTGCAGTTGAGAGTATTTGGCTACACCCAGACCGGGTATTTGACAAAAGTTAGCTTGACTGGCTGAGAAAATATTAGTTAAGCTGCCAAAATGTAAAAGCAATTCTCTCGCAAGATCGACAGCGCTTTTTCCTGTGATGCCAGTACGCAGAAAGATAGCTAGTAGTTCAGTATCTGAAAGTGCGGCAGCGCCTTTCATAAGGAGTTTTTCACGTGGTCGATCAGTTAATGGCCAGTCTGGAATTGCCATGAAAGATTGTTGATAGCTGAGTTATATAAAGTATTAGCTTAATAATGGCTATTTAATTAGCATTTTTATTGTGCTAATAACGGCAGACAACTCAACTCTCTTAAAAAAAGCACAGCGAGCAAATCAATAATCAATCATTTTATTGCGATTAATTCTTATATGATTCGATACATTCTGAAGATACAGCTTGTTCAGGAAAATATTTCGCTATGACGACATATGTAAATTCTTTCTCCAAAGAGCGCTTGTTACTGGGTGTAACCGGAGGAATTGCTGTATATAAAGTCGCGGAATTGGCTCGCCTATTAACCCAGAACGGAACTGATGTGCATGTGATCATGACCGAATCTGCGCGCCACTTTGTAGGGCCAGTAACCTTTCAGGCGTTAACTGGAAATCCGGTTCATATCGATATGTGGGAAACCAATACAGAAGCCAATATGGCACATATTAATTTATCCCGTAATGCGAGGATGATTCTGGTAGCGCCAGCGAGTGCTAATTTTATTGCGAAACTTGCCAATGGTATAGCAGACAACTTATTAACAACTCTCTGTTTGGCGCGTGATTGTCAACTCTTGATAGCTCCTGCAATGAACCGACAAATGTGGGAGAATCCCGCAACGCAGCGAAATTTAATGGCGTTACAGCGTGATGGCATCAAAATCATCGGTCCTGCTAGCGGTGAGCAAGCATGTGGCGAAACCGGGATGGGGAGAATGCTAGAAGCATATGAATTGGCAGAAGCGATACGGTCTGCCTTACAGGCTAGCAAATTGTTACAAAATAAGAATGTTATGGTGACAGCAGGACCCACTTTTGAAGCAATGGATGCCGTTCGCGGAATAACTAACAAAAGTTCTGGAAAAATGGGATACGCTATTGCTCAGGCAGCCACGGAGGCAGGTGCGAAGGTCACTCTTGTTTCGGGTCCCGCGTGTTTAAATGCACCCGCAGTAAATAAATTCATACCGGTTGTGAGTGCAAACGAAATGTTACACGCTGTGCAAGCCGGAATATCAGAAATAGACATTTTCATTAGCGTGGCAGCGGTGGCTGATTACCGTGTGGCAGAAGTTAGTTCGCATAAGCTAAAAAAAACTAATAAAAAAATCTCTATTGAACTGATTCCCAATCCAGATATTTTGATGACGGTTTCGAATCTACCTGAGCCGCCATTTTGCGTCGGCTTTGCTGCAGAAACGGAAAATCTCGATAAAAATGCCCAAATGAAGCGGCAAAAAAAGAAATTACCCCTTTTAGTTGCAAATCTTGCTCAACATGCAATTGGTTCGGATGAGGTTGAACTAATAGTATTTGATGATAACGGCAAGCACGTACTGCCGAAAGCATCAAAAATTGAACAAGCTAGGCGATTGATAAACCATATTTATTTACTTTATAAGCATAAAAATAATCTAATCATAAGAAATGATAAAAATTGATGTCAAGATTTTAGACGAGCGCCTCAAGGAACAACCTCCTACCTATGCAACTCCGGGTTCAGCAGGATTAGATTTGCGTGCTTGCATTGAACAGTCCATTACAATCAATCCAGGCGAAACCAGCCTTATTCCTACAGGCATAGCTGTACATCTTGCCGATACAGGAATGGCAGCATTGGTATTGCCACGCTCTGGGCTTGGCCACAAACATGGTATCGTATTGGGAAATTTGGTCGGTTTGATAGACTCGGATTATCAAGGACAAATCTTGGTATCTTGCTGGAATCGTAGTCATACCGCTTTTCAACTTAATCCGCTTGAACGAATTGCCCAACTGGTGATAGTGCCCATTATTCAGGTTGAATTCAATCTGGTAGATGATTTTGTTTTAAGCCATCGAGGTGAAGATGGCTTCGGCAGTACAGGTAAACATTGATAATGCGTTTATTTGCGATAGTTTTTGCTGTACTGATGATAGCACCTATTGATGCACATTCTTCAAAAGAACATATCATTTCATTGACAATATCCGGATACTTAATTTCTGCTGAAGTGGCGCATACACCGCATTCACGGTCTAGAGGGCTAATGTATCGCAAACAAATGAATGAGAATGCTGGAATGTTATTTATTTTTCCCGAATCTGGTTTTCATAGTATGTGGATGAAAGACACTTACATTCCTCTGAGCGTGGCATTCATCGATGAACACGGCATCATTCTCAATATTGCAAATATGCAGCCGCAAACCAGTATTACTCACACTTCCTCAGGTATGGCCAAATATGCCCTGGAAATGAAGAGAGGCTGGTTTTCGGCGAGAAAAATAAATACTGGTGCGCAGGTTCTTGGATTGAACAAAGCGCCACCCGCATGGTGATGATAAATTGTATTTAACACATACTATCAATAAGTTGGTGACACAATCGGATCATCATGCTGTCACAATCTCAATCAATACTTCGTTAGGATTCACCGATTCGCCTTTAATGACGTGCACGGCTTTGACAATGCCGGATATGGGTGCGGTAATTTCGGTTTCCATTTTCATAGCTTCTGTAATCAGCACCGATTGCCCTGCAGTGACTTTTTGGTCGACTTTGACCAGCACCTCCAAAATGTTGCATGGCATGCTGACAACAATGTCACCCTCTTCAGCGGGACGACGGCGCTTGCTGCCAATAGCGCTCTTGACTGGGCCTTGTGTGCCGCCATCCAACACGATTTCATCGAGCGTCTCAACTACGATTTCTTCTGGAATGCCGTCGACCATGAAATAAAAATGGCGAAGTGTGTCATTCTTCGGGCTAGTACCGGTGACTTTGATATGATATGACTCACCGTGTAGCGCGACGTTGAATTCGGTTGGTGCTTTTTGTACTCCGCCACTCGCAACTGCCAGCTCCAGTGGCTCTGGCACTAAGTGGCCAGTTGAACGTAATTCTAAGAATTGTTTGCCGACTTCCGGAAACATCGCGTAACTCAATACATCTTCGTCGTTCAATGCCAAGTGTCCGATTTCACGGCGCAGATGCTCAAATTCCGGTTTCAGCAAATCGGCGGGGCGGCAATCGATGACATCTTCTTTACCAATGGCACGTTTTTGTAAATTGATATCGATTGGTGCCGGCGCTTTACCATAGCCGCCTTGCAGGTAACGTTTGACTTCATTGGTTATGGTTTCATAGCGCTTACCGGTCAGCACATTGAGTACGGCTTGTGTGCCGACGATTTGCGATGTCGGCGTGACCAATGGCGGATAACCCAAGTCCTTGCGCACACGTGGAATTTCAGCATAAACCTCATTGATGCGATCCAGCGCGTTTCGTTCTTGCAATTGGTTGGCCAGATTGGAAATCATACCGCCAGGTACTTGAAAGATATGCACACGGGTATCGACACCGGTAAATTCGCTCTCGAAGCGGTGGTATTTTTTTCGCATCTGAGCGAAGTAATCATTCACTGCCTGAAGTTTCTGCAAATCTAAACCGGAATCATAATTCGTACCTTGTAATGCCATTACCAGGCTTTCAGTTGGCGGATGACTGGTGCCACCGGACCAGGACGACAATGCTGTGTCGATATGGCGGCAACCTGCTTCAATAGCCTTGAGTTGACACATTTCTGCCAAACCGGCCGTGGCATGACAATGCAAATGGATCGGTACATCGACCGTGTCTTGCAATGCCTTGACCAGTTCACTCGTGGCATAAGGCGTTAACAATCCGGCCATATCTTTGATCGCGATCGAGTCGCAGCCCATGTCAGCCAGATCTTTTGCCAATGCGACGAAACTGCTGACATTATGCACTGGGCTGGTGGTATAGCAGATCGTACCTTGTGCGTGTTTGCCAGATTCCTTAGTGGCTTCAATCGCAGTTTTGAGATTGCGTATATCGTTTAAAGCATCAAAGATACGAAAAACATCCATGCCATTAGTTGCTGCACGGCTTACAAACGCTCGAACGACATCGTCGGAATAATGACGATAGCCGAGTAAATTCTGGCCACGCAGCAGCATTTGCAGCGGTGTATTTGGTAATGCGGCTTTTAATTTACTCAGACGTTCCCATGGATCTTCCTTCAAAAAACGCAAGCATGCGTCAAAGGTTGCGCCACCCCAGCATTCCAACGACCAATAGCCAATATTATCAAGCATCTGGCAAGCCGGCAGCATGTCTTCGGTACGTAACCGGGTAGCAATCAGAGATTGGTGCGCATCGCGCAAAATAACATCAGTGATATGAACTTTTTGCATTATTTTCCTTGCTGAACCAATTCATCAACTACAAGCCGGTGTGCGAAGCGACTACTGCGGCGATCACGCTAGCCAACACTTCCGGCCGGGGTTTATCGGAATAATTGATCAAATTCGGATTTTGTTCGACGAATCCCGTATTGAATTTTCCACTGCGAAATTGCGGATGTTTCAGAATCTTTAGATAGAATGGTATGGTTGTTTTGATGCCGAACAATCCCATATCGCGCAACGTGCGTTGACCGCGCTTAATGACATCTTCCCAGGTAAGCGCACTGACTATTACCTTCGCCACCATCGAATCATAAAAAGGAGGGACTTCATAACCGGTGTAAATCGCGGTATCAGTACGCACGCCAGGGCCACCAGGTGCATAATATCGAGATATACGACCAAAACTGGGGAGAAAATTATTTTTCGGATCTTCGGCATTGATACGAAACTGAATCGCGTAACCTCGCCGCACAATTTCTTCTTGCTTATAGCGTAACGGTAAGCCGGCTGCTACGCAGATTTGCTCCTCGACAATATCAACACCGGTGATAGTTTCGGTGATAGTGTGCTCGACTTGCACACGTGTATTCATTTCCATGAAATAAAACCGGCCACTATCGTCGAGTAGAAACTCGATTGTGCCAGCATTGGTATAACCGACCGATTTAGCGGCAATTACTGCAAGACCGCCGATGTACTGACGCTGCGCTTCATCGAGTTGCGGTGATGGTGCAATTTCAACAAGTTTCTGATTGCGGCGCTGAATCGAGCAATCGCGCTCAAAGAGATGAATCACGTTGCCGTGGTGATCCGCCAAAACTTGCACTTCGATGTGGCGCGGATTGACTATACATTTTTCTAGAAAAACATTGGCACTACCAAAAGCCTTGGTAGCCTCTGAAATTACGCGAGCATAATTACGGCGCAACTCATCGGCATTGTCGCAGCGACGAATACCACGGCCGCCACCTCCTGAAGTTGCTTTAAGCATGATTGGATAGCCAATTTTCTCCGCAACGCTTATCGCTTCATCGAGCGAGTGCAGATTACCCTCCGAACCGGGTGTCACAGGAATTCCAGCTGCAATCATCGCATTCCGGGCTTCAGTTTTGTCACCCATGCGATGAATCACTTCCGGTTCGGGTCCAATAAAAATCAAGCCACGTTCTTTACATGCCCGAGCAAATTGAGCATTTTCTGACAGAAACCCATAACCCGGGTGTATCGCATCACAACCGGTTGCAAGAGCCAAATCAACCAGCGCGTGAATATTTAAATAGCAAGCCATCGGATCGCTGCCAATACAATAAGATTCATCCGCTTTTTTGATATGTAGAGCGAAACGATCCGCTTCTGAATAAATGGCAACCGAACGAATGCCCATTTCGGCACATGCGCGGATGATACGAACTGCAATTTCGCCACGGTTAGCAATTAAAATTTTACGCAATACCATAATTAGCGCTCGTTAGAAATCGTTATTGTATTATTCTATCTGATCGCGTGAACATTCAGTCCAGATTTTCCTATAGAGTTGTAAAACGCGAGAAGATTAATTTAAATTTTCCATAACTTATCCGATTCTGCCCCATCATCCACTAGCACTAACGAAAAATAAAAAAATAAACATGCCTCTGGACTAGCCAACCATTTAAGGATTCCGGCACTTTTAGAGACTACCCCTGTAAGCCACATCAGCAGAAAAAAACCTGAGACCAAACGTTACCACGAATTCTTAGCACATCTTTAAACTGGCTTCTAGCAATTAGCTGGATTACTAGGTAATGCGATGGTTATAAGATTGACTGAGCTAATGTGGTTTGCAGATTACGCTGATTTTCTATCGAAAATGGAGGTAATATGGAGGCGGGGGTCGGAATCGAACCGGCGTAGACGGCTTTGCAGGCCGCTGCATGACCACTCTGCCACCCCGCCATGGATATACTAAAACTTATTTATAACGAATATACTATATTATTCTAAAAAGCAATGCTCGGAACCATTCAATATTTCATAAGAACCATTTTGTCGATGAAAATGGAGCGGGAAACGAGGCTCGAACTCGCGACCCCAACCTTGGCAAGGTTGTGCTCTACCACTGAGCTATTCCCGCAATATGAAGTTTCTGCGCGACCTATAACGCTTTAGAAACAAAGGGTGGATTATAGTGATGTTGTATCTTTTGTCAAGAAAAGCAGACCCTAAATAAAGCTTGCAATTCAGCAAAAACATATATCGCTGCAAAAAAACGATCTACTTCTGATAACGAATAAATCAATTTATCTTGAATGAATTATCGTTCATTTCAGGGCGCAATGAACGATTAAGTCATTTACTTCCGCTGTCATTACATGCTACGAATATGTTGGCGTTACGCTACTGATTAAAATTGTAACAGACATCCATCGATTAATAATCTTGGCTGATCGGATAAACCACCTAACTTAGAATAAAGTCCCGAACAATTTTTATCTGCTTTTCTTCCATTAACATCGGTGCATGACCAACACCAGCCAATTCGACTAGATGCGCTTTTGCTCCACGAACTTGCATCTGCTTTGCAGTACTCGCCGAAAGCACATCGGATTCTGCACCGCGCAATACTAGTGTAGGAATTGCTAACTGGTCCCACTGTTCCCATAACGTAATGTCTCTGATTTCATGAGTTTTGAAGCTGATTGCAATTCTTGGGTCATACCGAAAACCAAAGGAACCATCTTCATATTCGCGAGCACTGTGGATTGCCATATGGTCCCACTGCTCTTCGGTGAGTGGCCCGAAAGAAACCGAAATTGCTTTCATGTACTGCTTAAATTCTGCAAAACTATAGAAACGAGGATCTCTGCCTACATAGTCGGCAATTCGCCTAAGCGCCGCTTCAGGAATCAAGGGCCCAATATCGCTCATAACCAATTTGTTAATCGGCACCGGAAGATCAGGTTGAATGGCCAGAATCATTCCAATTAAGCCACCTAGGGAAATGCCAATCCAATCGAACGTAACTGCCGTTTGATATTGCGATTGAATATGCGCGATTAATGTTATTGCATCTGAAAGATATAGGGGATAGTAATCATAATCCTGCTCATGCTCCAGCCAATCACTTTGGCCTCGTCCCACAATATCCACTGCAATCACTCGACGATTCGGCTGCAGTGCACTTGCCAGGTAGTCAAAATCGCGGCAATTTCGCGTCATCCCATGAACACAGATCACAACATGCGGGTTAAGCGGGTCTCCCCAGTCAGTGTAGGCGATATAGTGAGGATTTTTATATTGGCCATCGCCGGACGGTGTTGGTACAAGTAGCCGTTTAACCGATATTTTCATAATTTTTTCATTTTTACTACTGTTACAATCGAATTCACATTTGAATAATGACATCGATTCCAGGTGCTTATAGTGGAACTATTTAAAATATTCAAATAAAGATGCATAGTAAAATTTTAAATAGACGACTACGATCCAAAAAATGTGTAAAGTCTTGTAACTATATCTTGAATAGCTGAGGTTTATGAAATTATCTGAGCTCTACTGGCATCGCATTACGCCCCTCCATGTTTTACTTTGGCCGTTGAGTGTGGCCTATGGTTGTTATTTAACAATCAAGAAACTATGTTACTGGTTAGATATTTTTCCATCGGTTAAACTGACGGTTCCCGTCATCGTGATTGACAGTATCAGCATCGATGATGGCGGCAAAACACCTTTTATAAATTGGCTTATCGATAGCCTGCTCAAAAATGGTTATCATCCAGGAATCATTACTCGTGGCAATTATGATAACCCAGGATCACCTGCTGCGGTAACATCGACCACCAACCCAAATATGGTCGGCGGAAAAATATTCATGCTCGCCCATCATTATCAACAAACGTGTCCTGTTTGGGTTGGCAGGGATCGGATTGCGGTTGCCCAGGCGCTATTGAATGCACATCCGGCCTGCAATATCATCCTTTGTAATGACGGCATGCAATTTTATCGTCTAGAACGCGACGTTGAGATCGCAATTGTCGATTTTAATGAGCACAATCTTGGCAATGGATTGCTTTTACCTGCCGGTCCGCTACGAACCCCTTTGCGGCATTTAAATAAAATTGAGCTTATTGTCACGAGTGGGAAGCAAGATCATCACATCGATATCAGTAAGTGGACAAGAGCCTATAATATGATGTTAGCCAATGAAATTGTCTATAACGTGCTTAATCCGGAAATTCGCCGCCCAATTAAAGATTTTATCAATGATCGCATTCATGCAATGGCGAGCGGAGAGAATGCATATTGGTTCTTTGATTTGATACAAAAATCAGGGTTAAATGCACAATTTCAATCTTTTTCCGAAAACCATCAATTCCATGTAAAAGATTTCCAAACTGCGGATACTGAAATCATTATCATGCCGGAAGAAAACGCATTGCAGTGCTATCCCTTTGCCCAGCCCACACTTTGGGCACTGCCCAGAAAAGCGTGGGTAAACGATGAATTACAAGCCGCAATCATGAAGAAACTCGATAAATTATCCAGCAAAACCCAAATTTAATTAGGCTGATTACTTTTCAAAATTTGGCTTTTTTGCTGCTCGAATTCCTGCTCTGTTAGCACCCCCTTATCGCGCAGTCGCTGCAATCTTTCAAGAGCCGTTATTTGAACATTTTCGTTCAACTCGGCGATATCAGCAACCGGAACATTCTGAGTCGAACTGGGATGAGTTTGCGCAATACCGAAAAATCTGCCTATTCGTACCAGCATTCCTTTGATTAAAAGCCATAATTTTGGAAGTGCCCAGATGGCAATCCCTATAAAAACGATAAATAGCACCAAAAAAATTTCCGGATGTTTTAACGCCGCCCATAACCCAGAAAGCACTAACAGGTCTCCGCTGAGAGACGCTGACCAATTTGTGACAGGCTCAGGAGATGTATTAATTAGCAACCGCGTCCCGGCTTTTGTGACATGACTGGTTGCTGCGATACCGCCACCCAATACACCTGCGGCAATTTCCAAAGCTGGCGTTACATCGCCCACCGCACCCGCTGCCAGCATCGCGCCCGCTGGGATACGAATAAACGTATGTATGGAATCCCATAACGAATCCATTCCCGGTATCTTATCAACAAAAAATTCTATCAAATACATGATAGCGGCCGCGCCAATTACCAGTGGATCTTGCAATACTGTCAGTTCATCGGGTAAAACTATGTGACCAGCCGCTCCACCCCATCCCAGCACAAACAATGCAGCATAGAGATTAATGCCACTGGCCCAGGAGACTCCCATCATTAACGCAAGTGTCGCAATTAAAGCATCATAGGTTTCCATAATTCCAATATACTCAGAAAATTTCAGCGATAATCAAAATATATACTTTATGATGTAAAAATCAATTGATTTGATCGCCAAGCCAGTTCTCAGAATGAGTAATATGGATACACAATATCTTCTAGAAAATCATTTAACTTCACCAACCAATCCCACAACGTTGACAATGATTATTTGTATCAACTAAACTCAGCCAGTTCCGCCTAATCCACTTTCCGACTTTAACCTAACCGTTGATGAAATAAGATAAACATTTACCTGCAGTTTGACATATAACATCTTCATTTCTATTTCCCCTTTATAACTAGTTTTAGTGTTTCTATTTCCAAAATAGCTGCAAGTAAATTCTGTCAGAATGAAAAAAGGTTCAACAGTTAAAGCATCTTACTGATAGTCATTAAATTTTCTCAGCGACTGATTAGAAATTTAGTTTTTATACCGACTTAAGATTTTAGAACAACTGCTTTATATAACAAGGGAAATCAACCATATTGATTATTAATGGTTTTTCTAATTTACTCATTACAGTGATAATTTTTTAATGATTACTCATTGCATGTATTGGCGGAGAACAAATCCTTGCATTGCCGGCTGGTACAAGAAACTTTTGTGGTGGACCGCACTTATGTTTGCATTTCCGTTTCTATGTCATGCGGAACTGCGCGGCAGTTTGACAGGTACAACGGATTACTTCTGGCGCGGCTACTCGAGAAGTGATGAAAAACCTGCAGCACAAGCCAATATTGATTATGAATTTAAGTCGGGTATTTACTTTGGCTCATTTGGATCAACGGTTAACTTCGGCGATCATGGATTCGAAAATCGCTCAACCTTGGAATTCAGACCTTATTTAGGTTATGCCTACAAGCTGTCTGAAGATTGGCGATTTAATATCGAAGCAACCCGCTACATCTATAACGGCAAAATATTTGGCCAAGTTGCTGATTACAATGAGTTCTATTTTTACAGCCATTTCCGGGATTTGATTACAGCCATTGCCTTTGTTTCTGAGGATAGCTACCAACAAAAACATATGGCATACGGATTCGAAGTCACGGGCCGTTACCCGATTACACAATCTATCGAATTTTCAAGCACCATGGGTTACAACAATCAAAAGCAAGTTTTACAGTACAACTATCTTTATTGGACTTCAGGGTTAACCGTCCACCTATCACGTCACGTCGGCGTCGACGTGCGTTACTATGACGGCATTCATACGGCGACAGCGCATAAAAACGAAGAGCTATATCAGCCTTGGGGATTTCATCCACATATTGTCGACAATCGCGTGCTATTTTCCATTACTGTCGGATTCTAATGTTTTAGTTTTTTTAAGCTATGAACCTTTTGCACACTATCAGGAATAAACAGGCAGAATTGAAAAAAATGGATAATTTAGCTTTTTATGGTACTAAATCATGAATCGGCAGGGCTAAAAATGCGAAAAATTTTTAGCTCGCAACAACAACACGAAAAAGAACGAAGCTTGATCGCAAGCACTGCAGGAGGCGATGGGAAAGCTTTTGAAGAACTTTATCAGCTCTATTATAATCGCCTCTATCAATTTATATTTCATATAGTTAGGCATCACGACTGTATTGAGGAAATTATTAATGACGTGATGTTTGTTGTTTGGGAAAAAGCCTCTACTTATAACCAAGTATGCCGCCCTTCGACATGGATTTTAGGTATTGCATACTTGAAATCAATCAAAAGTTTCGAACAAAATTCGACAAGAGAAGACCGTTCAGATGAATTTGATGACAACCTGGATTATTTTCCAAGTAGCAGTACTAACTGGGTATCGGAGCTGGAAGTCAGCAATTGGTTGCAAGTTGCATTCGACAAACTTTCAACCGAACAGCGAGCTGTTGTAGAAATGACATATTTCCAAGGACTGCATTACAATGAAATCTCGGAAATCATGCAATGTCCCGAAAATACTGTTAAAACTAGAATGTTTCACGCACGAAAAATTTTGGCGCAATTTTTACATGAACATAATGGCAAAGGTTAATTAGATGTTATCCACAAATATCAATACAAGCAGCGAAAGCGAACATCAAAAGATTTGGAAGCTTTTGCCTTGGTATGTCAATCACTCTTTAGATCCTAGCGAGCAGGATATTGTGAAAGCACATCTCAAGAATTGTATCGCTTGCAGACTTGAGTTCAATCAGCAAAAACTGCTGCTTGCAAAAATGCAGCAAACCGATCTACTGCAACAAGTATCGCAAGTTTCTTTCGCTCAATTGAAGAAGCGGATAGAAAATCAACATACGCTTATTCCCACTGCACGGAAAGACGAATCATCCCGTTCAAACAACGCAGGCAAACTTTTTGCCCCGCAATTTTTGAGCGCTATAAAATTTACTGCTCTGGCTGCAAGCTTAGTATTATTAGCGTTACCTTTTTTATCAACTTCATCGATCGAACAATCTAATTTAACAGGGGAATATAGAACGCTTGCCAATCCTGTTCAGGGTGAACAAAAAAACAATATGATCCGTATCGTGTTTTCCGAGCATGCGAATCCAAAGCATATATCAGCAGCTTTACATAGCGTATCAGGTCAAATTGTTAAAGGCCCCTTACAAAATGGCGTTTATGAAGTCCAGATTGGTGATGGACATACCGGTTTACAGGAAGTCAAGACTGCTATTTCAAACTTGCGTAACAACAAAATTGTAATTTTTGCAGAACTGGCTCATGGATTATCCACGGTTGATTAAAATGATATTTAACTGCCAAGTATTTCACATTTCAATGAAAGCTTATTGTTCTTATCTTTTTTTGCTATTGATCATGTTTGCTGCCTTTCCTGTCCATGCGGAAGAAAAGTTATCGGTTGATCCCAAGGTGTTTGATAGCGGGCACGCAGAACGTATTATTTTAGTAACCTACACTGACAATCACATCAACCAAGTTCCAATTGGAATGACCAACCAGATATATCGCCGTCGAGGCGATTACGGGAGTTCTACTTGGAGTAAAAGAATCGCGTCCAGCATAGAAACAGATTACAAACTAAAAATTCTTTCCCAATGGCCCATCAAAGAAATTGGTGAGCATTGTGTTGTTTATTTAGTAGATGAAGAAGAATCTTTGACCGATGTCATGACCGCATTGTCACAAGACGAGCGAATCGGTAATGTTCAAGCGATGAATACCTTCAAAGTGATGGCCGATACGTATAACGACCCTTATTATCGGCTACAAACTAATATACATTCAATCAACTTGGCCGAAATACACAACCAATCTACAGGAAAAAATATTAGCATCGCAATTGTCGATACCGGGGTAGACATCAATCACCCTGATTTAAAAGGGCAAATCCATCAGAGCAAAGATTTTGTGATGCAGAAATCAACTGATTCCGTTGATATTCACGGAACTGCAATAGCCGGTGTAATCGCGGCAAAACCAAATAACGGGCATGGTATCGTAGGCATTGCACCGGATAGTCGTGTCGTTTCATTGAAAGCATGCTGGAGTGTAAAAGCAAATAGTCTGGAAGCAGTCTGCAATAGCTTTACACTAGCTTTAGCCATTAATACAGCAATTGAAAAGAAAGTCGACATTCTTAATTTAAGTTTAACCGGGCCTTACGACCCGCTTCTAGCTAGATTAATCGAAAAGGCCATTCAACAGGGAATTATCATCGTGGCTTCGCAAGCTGACAGTCATGATGAAAAATCCGGTTTCCCAGCTCAGCAACTCGGGGTTATCGGCGTTCGCAGCATAAGTGAAAAATTTGGGCAATCGGGTCATGAAGACCCCGCCCTTGTCCTATCCGCACCGGGTGAGGCCATACTAACTACGTTACCTGACGGGGCATATGACTTCGTATCGGGCAATTCTCTGGCCACAGCGCATGTTTCCGGACTCACCGCTTTACTGCTGCAATTAAAACGCAGTATGACACAACAAGAAGTTTTCAAACTACTTGCAAAAGCCAATGAACCAACCTTTTATAAATTCTTCACCAAAGCGCGATTGAGAAATAAAGCAATTAGCGTTATATCTGACGACAGTAAGAAACTGTTGCGCAAACCTAGCTAAGTATCGGTTGACTAACTACACTTATTATCGCTGGTAAACCATGACCCTTATTTATTGGACCAGTGTTTAAGCAATCCATGCCTGTCAAAGTACAAATAAATTGCCGTTGCGCTGCCAATAAAATCGGAACCGGTTACCCAAAGATCTGAGCCAAACAGATTATATTCCCACGTATCTCCACCCGGACTTTTTCGTGTTCCAAAACACCATTTACAGGGAAGTCCCCAAGAAGCGATTACCTGCTCTCGTGTCATACCAACAACCAATTCTTTTTGATCGATTGCTCTACGGATTTCTTCCGGCATGCTGGCGTCAGCCAACACTTCCTGACGAATTCTATGTTCCCGCGCTACCCCGCAGCCTTGAAGCGCGATCGCGCTCATCAACATCATCAAAAACAAAATCAATCTTCTTTTTTTCATAGTGGAAACTATATGCCGTGTAATCCATTAAATGACAAAAACGTTAATGGTACGTTACCATCCAGCTAAACAATACAACAAAATATCAAGCAACTTCACTCCACACAGCAATCACTTAACCGTTACCTTCTGCATTGGTATTTGCCAAATTCCTTTTTCAACAACCTGGCGGCCTTCAAAAACGATATAACTCTGCTTGCCGTAATGCGGCAATGGACGCAGCAAATCTTCCATCGCAGCAACATCCTGAGTCGACACGATCGCTAGCGAACCACCTTGCGGACGGCTTGTGGTCCACGCTTGCGCACTGCCTTTTCCCTTGACTTCATCAGGCCGGGCCGACAATTGCTGATTTGCAAGCCATGTATCGACATCGGGTTGCAGCCCGATGACCAGAACCGGGGCCGTAGTGGATATCTGTTGAGTCGGTGAAATGATTTGAGGTGTTCGATCCTGCAACTTACTAGCAAGCATTTCAGCAACTCTCCGCGCTTCTTCTTGATGCGGCAATATAACCGTTTGCGTCGCGGAATTAACCATCACTTCACGTAAAATGGGCGGCACCTCATCGGATGCCAGTTGCCGGAACAAACGCCAATCGGGATCTAATGAAACGGACAAAGGTCTTTCTGGTAACGTCAGCGTAAAGTTCTGTTGCGCCTGTTGCAAATCAAGTCGGTGAATATGCACACCTTGCTCGCTTTCAATCGCAATAGGTACACGCACCGCATAAGCAGGCTCACTCTGCTGAAGCGTAATAGCTAATTGATAACCCGATTCAGTTCCTATACTTTTCGCTTCGTTGATGACAATAAAGGGGGCACCGCTGCGATTCAGCCACTGCGTAAAGAATGCATCCAAATGCTGTCCGGAAATGATTTCAAATACTTTTTGGATATCTTGCCAAGAAGTAATTCTAAATCGCCGGGTATTCCATAATCCTTGCACTGCACGTTGAAAAACCGCCTCGCCCAATTGATCCCGCAGCATGAAAAAAAACATGGCTGCTTTATTGTAACCAACGATTTTGGATGCCCCATGTGTGCGCAATGTAAACGCCGCCAATGGCGTATCCTGTCCAGATTGCAATGCAGCAAAATCGCGTAACCACCCCAGACGCATCTCGCGCGCCGCCTCATCGCTCTCTTGTTCTTTATAGGCATAATCGGCCATGAATGTGGTCAGTCCTTCCGACCAGTTACCATGCTGATAATCCGGATAAACGCCGTTCCCCCACCAGTTATGCAGTATTTCATGACCAAGCGAAGTATCGCGAATGAATGGCAATTTGAGTACATCGATTCCTAGGTATGTCAGCGTTGGCATACCGAACCCTGTAGGTGTCGGACTCGATACAATGCTAAATTCAGTATAGGGATACTCGCCAATCCAAGATTCATATTTATCCAAATAGCGTTTCACGGAAGCCAAATAATCACGCGACAGATCGCTGATTTGTGGATGAAAATACGTGCGTAACTGAATTGCCCGGTTCTTCACACCTTCATACTTCTGCGTTTCAACCACGTAAGGTCCCGCCATCAAATCGATACCTTCGGTAGGATCTGGAAACTCAAACGATGCCTGATAGCCTTGTTGTGATTCCTTTTCTTCGATCAATTTGCCCGCTACCAAACCTTTCTGGCCGGCCGGCAGTTCGATATTGATTTTGTAACGCACCAGATGGCCTACTACACGCGGATACCAATTCGATCCATCAGGCAAAAAGGTCCCAGCCTGCCCGCTTACCGCAATTGGTCTACCCAATGTCTGTTGATGATCCAGTGAAGTATCCAAAGGTGCCAACGATCCTTGCCAATGAATTACAAATTGTACTTGTTGCCTGAAAGCAACAGGTATATTCCAAACATGCGGTTGGTTCGATGCCTCACGGCCAATACCCATTGGTCCATCATTGGATATTGCTTGCGTCACCTCAAAAGCAGCGCCAAGCATCAATTGCAATTCTCTTGGATGCTTGACAGTGATGATGCTTTTCCCTATCAGGGCTCGGTTCACCGGATCAATACTCACGGTCATATCGTATTCGACATCGTTGAACCGGACTTGCATCGGGATGGAAAATGCTGGCTCGCTAACCAGGCATAGCAGTAAAAGAAATAAACAATGCCTAATGAAAGTAAACATGGCTACCGATTCATACCCGCTATTTAAGTTCTTATTGCCGGAAACTTAGCGATAATCTCCATTTCCGCACCTTCTCTCTTGATTTTGATAGGCAACCAGGTACCGGATGCTTGGCGCTTCACGATCGTGATCACATCCTCCATTGTCTTAATCGGCTCACCCGCCATTTCGATAATCACATCGGAATCCTTCAATTCGGCTTGTTCCGCTATGCTATTTTTTTCCACTTGTAATATTACAGCCCCGCCTCTGCCCATTTCATAGCGTATGCCCAGCCGCTGAAACTGAGGCCGGCTTGCCGCGGAAACGTGAGGTAATACACCAAACACTGCGTCAGCCACGCCTGCTACAAGTTGCTTGCACGATTTATCGCTATCCCACGGCAGCAATGCTGCGACATGCTTAATTCCCAGATCACGCAACTGATGCGTTACACCAAAACCATGCAATACATGACCGGTACCCATGATACCGACAACCAGCGGTTTATTTGCCACCGATTCAGCCACAGCCTGCTGAAGGATTTGCGCCATGGCACGATCCCATAATTGCTGTCCGGCTATAAATCGTCTGAAATCCGGATCATCGTATGCAATTTCTCCCGCTTTCCTGTCTTTCCGATCATGCTGCTTGTAAATAGGTAATAGATATTCGATGTAAGCCTGGCTTGGTTCTGCAGGATAAGTTAACCCTTCCCTTTCCTCGACGGGAATACCATAAAAACCTTTTTCGGCTACTTGCCGTCGCAAATTCGTTTCAATATTCAACGCCCGCATCGGTATGCGATTCATGCGTGCAAAATGAAATAGCGGCAAATACAGATTGGCATCCGTGTTCCAAACAAAATTCCATTCGGAGGCGCGTAAAAATTCGCTTTCAGACAATTCTCCCGCAACCCATTTATCCAGAACTGCCTGTACCCGGCGTGGAAACATTTCAAAACCGATTACCATATTGGGGCGCATGGCATGTAAGGCCGCCAGTGTCTGCAATTGCCAGCGATGATGATCCGCATTCACATGCGTTTCACCTAATAATACGACTGATGCTTTACTGGCTTGCACTATCACTTCTCGTTGTGTCGTTTCGCCAACGCCGGGGATCACCCAGCTTCCTAATGCAACGCAGTGCTTAGGTTCAGGTTTTTTCGCAGGTATGATGCTTGCCCATGCACCATAGCAATAACTCATGCCCAACAACAGTAACGCTACCTTGGCAATTCTGTTCGTTCGGTCCTTGCCTAAATTTGTCATTTTTATCAAGCCCTCAATAATCGAATAATTAACAAATTACCCCACCCATTTACGCGCATTGCGGAACAAGCGCATCCAGGGACCGTCTTCCATTGCATCGGCTCTTGATTTCGGAGGATACCAGGAATGCTGTGTCATACGGAACACACGCTCCGGATGCGGCATCAATACATTAAAACGGCCATCCGAAGTGGTAAGTCCTGTTATACCCAACAACGATCCATTCGGATTAAAGGGATATTTCTCAGTAACTTGCCCGTAGTTATCGACATAGCGCAGCGTAACCAGCGCATCCGCATTGTCAGGTTGAACGGAAGAAAATTCAACCCTGCCTTCACCATGTGCAACCGTTATCGGCATCCGGCTTCCTGTCATACCATCAAAAAATAGTGATGGGCTTTTTTGTACTTCCACCATGACCAATCGCGCTTCAAATTGCTCCGAGACATTGCGCTTAAAGCGTGGCCACCGTTCCGCGCCAGGTATGATTTCATATAAATTGCTCATCATCTGGCAACCGTTGCATACACCTAGCGCAAAGGTATCGCCACGCTGAAAAAATGCTGCAAATTCATCCCGTGCGCGTGGATTAAATAAAATCGACTTGGCCCAACCTTCACCCGCGCCCAACACATCGCCATAAGAAAATCCGCCGCAAGCGGCAAAGCCTTTAAAATCCTTTAAGGAAATACGTCCTGCGATAATATCGCTCATGTGCACATCAACAGCGAGAAACCCGGCACGATCAAAAGCTGCCGCCATTTCCATATGGCCATTCACACCCTGTTCGCGCAATATGGCCATGCGGGGACGTGCACTGGTTTGAATGAAAGGCATGGCGATATCGTCATGCGCATCGTAACTCAGCACAATTTGCAAACCGGGATCTTCGGTATCCAGAATACGATCAAATTCTTGCTGTGCACATTCCGGATTATCACGCAAAGATTGCATGTGATACGTGGTTTCTGACCAAGCCCGCTGCAAAACTATGCGTTTTTCCGCCAATACAGCCTTGTTATTGCGCATTAAACGAATATCATCGGTTGTATTAGGCTTCCCGATGATAAAACTATGATCGCGCAATCCTGCCTGTGCCAGAATTTGCATCACCGCCTGACGGTGCTCAGTTCTGACTTGCACCACTGCGCCTAATTCCTCGTTGAACAAGACTGCGAGCAAACGCTCCAGAAAACGTCCGCTCAGTTGTTCAGGGCGCAATTCAGAGCCGTCAATATCGCTACCCTGCGTATCGAAACACAATTGATCCAAATTCACGGTGATGCCGGTGTGCCCGGCAAATGCCATTTCACACAACGTCACGAATAAACCGCCATCGGAACGGTCGTGATAAGCCAGCAATTTATTTTCTTGGTTGAGCTGCTGGATTACTGTAAAAAATGCTTTGAGTTTCTGCGCACCTGCCTCGCCATTGATATTTGGCGCATGATTGCCGACTTGCTTGTACACTTGCGCCAACGCCGATCCGCCCAAGCGATTCTGCCCCAACCCCAAGTCGATCAAAATCAACTCAGTATCGCCGCAATCGGTACGCAACTGCGGTGTTAACGAATTGCGTACATCCGTCACCGCGGCAAAAGCCGAGACGATCAGCGAAAGCGGTGCAGTTACTTGCTTGCTCTCCCCTGATTGCTCCCAAGCGGTTTTCATCGACATCGAGTCTTTACCGACCGGAATACTGATGCCCAGTTGTGGACATAATTCCATGCCAACGGTATGCACCGCATCGTATAGTCCGGCATCTTCACCCACATGTCCGGCTGCAGCCATCCAGTTTGCCGACAATTTAATCGCTTCAATTCGCCCGATCGCTGCCGCAGCAATATTGGTAATAGCCTCTCCCACCGCCATGCGGGCAGCGGCTTTCTGATCAATGAGCGCAAGCGGCGTGCGTTCGCCTATGGCGAATGCCTCACCTAAATACGTTTGAAATCCCATGCTCGTCACCGCGGCATCGGCAACTGGGATTTGCCAAGGCCCGACCATTTGATCGCGCACCGACAAACCGCCCACGCTACGATCGCCAATCGTTATCAGAAAGGTCTTGTCAGCCACTGCGGGCAAGCGCAACACCCGGTACGCAGCTTCTGTCAAATTCACTCCGGACCAATCGAGCGATGGCAATATCCGATCGATACGCGTTACCTCGCGCGTCATTTTCGGCGGCTTGCCAAGTAGCACCGGCAATGGCATATCGACTGGCGGTATCGCTGATTGCTGATCCATCACAAGCAATTGCTCATCGCTGGTAGCTTCACCGACCACAGCAAACGGACAGCGCTCGCGCTCACAAATACGCTGAAATAGCGATAGAGACTCCGGTTTAATCGCCAACACGTAACGTTCCTGCGCTTCATTGCTCCAGATTTGCATCGGTGACATACTGGTTTCTTCCGACGGAATAGCGCGCAAATTGAAACGCCCGCCACATCCGGAGTCATAAACCAACTCTGGAAACGCATTGGACAAACCACCCGCGCCTACATCATGAATGGATAAAATCGGGTTTTCAACCCCGCTTTTTTGCGACTGCCAGCAACGGTCGATTACTTCCTGCGCGCGCCGCTGCATTTCCGGATTGCCACGCTGCACCGAATCATAATCCAGCGCTTCGAGATTGCTGCCGGTGTCCATACTGGATGCTGCGCCACCGCCTAATCCGATCAGCATACCCGGCCCGCCCAATTGAATCAGCAGCGCACCTGCCGGAAATTTTTGCTTATGCACATGAACATCTGAAATTTGCCCGATACCGCCAGCCAGCATAATCGGCTTGTGATAACCGCGCATTTCCCCTGCCACACGCTCTTCAAATGTGCGAAAGTACCCTGCCAGATTCGGGCGTCCGAATTCATTATTAAATGCCGCGCCGCCTATCGGCCCTTCCAGCATGATTTGCAATGCCGATGCAACACGGCCGGGCTTGCCATAGGTCGATTGACCATCGGCTCGATTGCATTCCCACGGTTGCACAAAAAATGGAATGTTCAGATTGGATACCGAGAAACCACATAATCCGGCTTTCGGTTTCGCGCCACGTCCGGTTGCGCCTTCATCACGGATTTCGCCCCCGACACCGGTTGCTGCCCCGGGGAATGGAGAAATGGCGGTTGGATGATTATGCGTCTCCACTTTCATCAAGATATGTGTTTTTTCTTGCGCGTAACCATAAATCTGTCCGTCACTTGCGTAAAATCTGTCGATATCCGCACCTTCAATGATACTGGCATTATCGGAATAGGCCACCAGTGTGCCTTGCGGGTGCATTTGATGCGTATTGCGAATCATCGCAAACAGCGACTTATCCTGCGATTTGCCATCCACTATCCAATCCGCGTTGAATATTTTATGACGGCAATGCTCGGAATTGGCTTGCGCGAACATCATCAATTCAACATCGGTAGGATTGCGCGCCATTTGTTGAAAATGAAAAACCAGATAGCTGATTTCATCCACCGATAGCGCCAATCCCATCGCTTGATTCGCTTGTTGCAGCGCTTCGATACCCCCTTGCATCACATCAATGGTATTGAGCGGTTTTGGCTCGAAATGCAGAAACAATTGCCCGGCATCCTCGAATGTTGCAAAAACCGCTTCGGTCATGCGGTCATACAGTAACGGCTTGAGCCGTGTTTTGTCTTCAACTGACAGTTTATTATCGCATTGAATATGATATGCAATTCCGCGCTCGATGCGCTCCACAGCCAATAATCCACAGTGATGCGCAATATCGGTAGCTTTTGTCGACCATGGAGAAATCGTGCCCGGTCGCGGCAGCACTAAAAAAAGCTCACCGGGATGATGGATATTTTCCGGTACTTCATCGTGATTCAGAAGCTTGCGTAAGGCGCTCAATTCAGCATCCTTCAAATCCTGCGTCATCGCGCAAAAATGCCAATATTCAGCCGTAAGCTGCGATACCGGAAAACCCAACATTCTAATTTGTTTGATTAATTTTTCCAGACGAAACGGAGAAAGCGCGCGTCCACCACAAAATTGAAGCATCAGAAGAAATAAAGCGATTAGTAAAGATTGCAATTTTACACGAGAAGATGTACTTATCACCGATCATCCCACCAATGTGAGCATTATCATGACTGCCAACCCCGTTTATTTGACTGCGGAAATACGTGAAATTGAACACCAAGCGGCCATACTGCCCAAGCCTCCGCGCTTAATGGAGAAAGCCGGACTGGCAGCGGCACAAATTATCCGTGACCAATTACTTAGAAAATCGAAATGTTGCATTTTAGTGCTCGCTGGTCCGGGTAATAATGGAGGGGATGGCTTCGTCGTGGCACGCTATCTAAAGGAATGGGGCAATACCATAGCAGTAGTATTCAGCGGTGACCCAAAATGCGCACCATCAGATGCCAAACAGGCCATCCAGTCCTGGCTTGATATTGGCGGTGAAATTTCCTCCTATATACCTAACGGTGATAAAAACTGGGATATGATTGTCGATGGTTTGTTCGGTATCGGCTTGGATCAATCACAAAATCGCCCCATTACGGGCAAATACCGGGAATGGATCGATACCGTCAATCAGATGCATGTGCCGATTGCAGCACTCGATATTCCCTCCGGATTAGGCAGTGACGACGGTTGCATATACGGCACTGCTATTCGTGCGACAACTACCATAACTTTCATTGGCTATAAAGCCGGCCTATTTACTAACTACGGACCCGAATGTTGCGGCACGGTCGTGCTGTGCGACCTTGATATCCGCTTACTCAACCCGCCTGAACCACAAGCCTGGCTTATGAATGATACGTTGGCGCATACTCTGCTGCCGCCACCCCGCTCCGCTAACAGTCACAAGGGATCTTTCGGCAATGTTGCAATACTGGGCGGCTCTACCGGCATGGTTGGTGCAGCATTGCTGGCCGGCCGGTCAGCTTTGCGGTTGGGAGCGGGACGCGTATATCTAGGTTTGTTGGCAGACAATACACCTGCAGTTGACTTTTCACAACCGGAATTAATGTTACGCGTACCATCCGAGATATTCACGCTAAATCCCTTGCATTGCCTGGTTGTAGGCCCAGGCTTAGGTCAATCTGCCACCGCACTATCGTATCTTGAAGATGCACTGACAAGCGAATATATCTTAGTGTTGGATGCAGACGCACTCAATCTGATCGCACAACACACGAATCTAGCGAAAATACTTAGTCTGCGTAAAGCTCCCGCCATTTTGACACCTCATCCCGCTGAAGCTGCTCGTCTGTTGAAAACAGATACCACCGCCGTACAGCATAATCGCATAAATGCCGCACTGCAGCTCGCACAACGATTCAATTGCCATTTAATATTAAAAGGCGCCGGCAGCATCTGCTGTTTTTCAGATGGCAAACGCTACCTCAACACCAGCGGCAACCCCGCACTCAGTACTGCCGGAACCGGCGATGTACTAACCGGCATTATCGGCGCACTGATTGCGCAAGGTTTGCATCCAGATCAAGCGTTACTACTTGCGGTTTATCTGCACGGCGCAGCGGCGGATCGATGGGTACAACAGCATCGAGGGATGGTGGGAATGGCTGCGGCGGATATCATAGACTTAGCACGATTGCTGTTGAATGAGTGGATTTACGCAGCAAACTAGCGTCATGACACAAACATACCGTTTCTGGATGATCGATTCGATGACTGATAGCTGGCTTTCATAGACATAACGCACACACAAGCGGCCAAGACTGAAAGACAACGGTTGTATTGTTTAGAGAAAACAGGACATGCATCGCAACAAATTATGAAATTAATAAACAGATCGATAGGAAATATGACCATTACGGCGTGGTACTAAAAAATCACTGGGAGGTTCAGCATTTTGGAGGCAGCAGGTTGATCTAATTGTTATGTACCTAATTATTGTATTTATTACTTGTACTTACCTTCCACTATTTTTTATTTTGCCGTCAACAAATTTACTTGATGCAATAAATTGCTCAAACATCTTTCTCAAATCTACAAGTTAACGATTTCAAAATCGTGCGTGATCTTAACGGTATTTTTAAGCATGATCGATGCGGAGCAATATTTTTCTGATGAGAGAGTTATTGCACGTTCGACTTGCTGTGCACTCAAGTTATTCCCGGTGATAATGAAGTGCAGATGGATATGGGTAAATACTTTCGGATTCACCGGCGCACGTTCGGCTTCGATTTCAACCACGCAATCTTTAATATCCTGACGACCTTTTTTAAGAATATGCACGACATCGAAACTGGTGCAACCGCCCAATCCTATCAACATCATTTCCATCGGACGCGGTCCGAGGTTTTGTCCGCCTGCTTCCGGCGCACCGTCCATCAGAACCGAATGGCCGCTGCCGGATTCGGCTAAAAAACTGACACTTCCTTTCCAAGTAATTCGTGTTTTCATTCTTCCTCCGGTAAACCTTAAGCCCTCATTGCCAAAATATCACATCAATAAAAAAGCCGACGTTGTTAGGCGTCGGCTTTTCTGCAATGATTACGAATTACTTCAGTGTCAGAATAAAGTCTGCCAATACTTTAGCATCGGCATCCGTTAAAGTTGCACTGCCGCCTTTTGGTGGCATTGGCACCTGACCCCAAACACCATTACTTCCTTTAATGATTTTGTCAGTCAGATAGTCAGAAGCGTCAGCCTGATCGGCATATTTAGCGGCGATATCTTTCAGGGCTGGTCCTACTAATTTGGTATCTACATTGTGGCAGTTCAGGCAGCCACTATTTTTTGCAAGTTCTGCGCTTGCTTGTGCACCACCGGCTAATAAAATGGCTGATGCTGCGAATGCTCCTATTAGTACTTTTCTCATAAATTTTTTTCCTTATTAAAATTATAAAAGGTTACTTATTCTACCTTGAACTTTACATATCTGCAGCAAATCCTGCAAATTTGTTATTTCCGGCATACAACCAGCCACCGTACATACCCAAGCTCTTACAGAATCAACCGCTGCCTCTGTAGAAACGGCTTTGCTAAGACTGGGCGGCAAATTAATTAGTTCCGAAGAAAAAGTCAAGACAAACATTTGCGGAAATTGTCGTTGGATTGTGTACTGCCATATTACCATTTCATCAGAATGACCTCGCAAGATAATCATTACCGGCGGAAATAACGTTTCATCCATTGCAGTCAGTAAACTACAATATCCGTTCAATTGTGTTGACATCATGGGATAAAACAAGCGAATCGTCCGTTCGGCTGCCTGGAGATAACGAGGCTCACTCAAAAGAAGACCTAAACGTTGTAATACAATTGCCACCATTCCATTTCCAGATGCCATAGCATTGTCGTAAACAGGTTTGGGACGATGAATCAGTTGCTCATGATCGTGGCTAGTGAAATAAAATCCACCATTTTGCCGATCTTCAAATTGTTCCAGTAGAACTTCCGCCAGTGCGGTGGAAAACTCCAAATCGTCTATCCGAAATTCAGTCTGCATTAACTCTAGTAACCCATCTAACAAAAATACGTAATCGTCAAGATAGGCATTTAAATGCGCTTTGCCATCTTTATAAGTAGCGAGCAAACGGTTATTTTTCCAAAGCATTGTACGAATAAAATCAGCTGCACGTTGCGCCGATTGGATCCATGCCACTTGACCGAATATCCTCCCTGCATGCGCCATCCCTTTGATCATCAAACCATTCCAGCTGACCAGAATTTTCTCGTCGCGTCCCGGTCGAACACGACGCGCACGAATTGCCTGCAATTTGGTGCGCCCAGACAGTAAGGTTCTCAGTGCTTGATCCAGTGTAATGTCAAGGCGTTGTGCAATTTCCACAAGATCAGTTGTAATTACCAGATTCCATAGTTTCTGCTCAAAATTAGGTGCCTGAGATAACCCATAATAAGGCGCAATCACTGCAAATTCCTCGGCAGTTAAAACTTGAGCAATCTCATCGCGATCCCAAACATAATATTTACCTTCTTCATGCTCTGAATCGGCATCCAGTGTTGAATAATAACCCCCTTCATCCGATCTATCGGATTGCATTTCCCGTATGACCCATTGCGCAGTATCTGAGACAATTTGTTTGAATAATGGATTGTTTGTGGCCAGCCAGGCCGTGGTATACAGATGCAGTAATGGGCCATTGTCGTACAGCATTTTTTCAAAATGTGGAATACACCAATAACCGTCGGTACTATAACGATAGAAGCCGCCGCCTAATTGATCATAAATGCCGCCAGTGGCCATTTTTTCCAAGGTAAAAACCGTCATCTGCAATGCTTTGGTATTTTGGGCTTTAAAATACTGGTGTAAGCAAAAAGTCAATTCGGCGGGATGAAGAAATTTCGGAGCCTGCCCAAAACCGCCATAAACAGGATCAAATTGCTCTTCCAGATGCTGGATCGCTTGTGTTAATAACGCTGCTGAGAATTGCTCGGTTGAGGAACGTTGATTATCAGGCAGCGTTTGATTCATCAACGTCAACAATACCCTGCCTTGCTTCTCAATGTCTTTACTTCGCGTGTAATAAGCCTCGGCAACTCGAGGTAATAATTCCAAAAATCCCGGCAAACCATAACGCGGCTGCAGCGGAAAATATGTACCGCCAAAATAAGGCTTTTGCTCAGGCGTCAAAAACATCGTCAGCGGCCAACCGCCACTGCGATGATTCATAATGTAATGCGCGGTTTGATAAATCTGATCAATATCCGGGCGTTCTTCCCGGTCTACTTTGATATTGATGAAATGCTCGTTCATCACGGCAGCCA
The DNA here is from genome assembly GCA_900696615.1 of uncultured beta proteobacterium. Classification (GTDB taxonomy): domain Bacteria; phylum Pseudomonadota; class Gammaproteobacteria; order Burkholderiales; family Nitrosomonadaceae; genus Nitrosomonas. Next base: position 30,421 of record CAADGS010000116.1, on the reverse strand, counting down.
CTTCCGTATTCTCGAACGATTCATGCGCCATGACGTGGCACCAATGACAAGCTGAGTAACCAATTGACAGTAAAATCGGTTTATTTTGCGTACGCGCCAAATCGAGGGCTTGCTCACCCCAGGGATACCAGTCCACCGGATTGCCGGAATGTTGCAACAAATATGGACTGGTTTCACTGCTAAGATGATTAGTCATTTCAGAATCCATCAGGAAGGGTAAACGATTAATCCGTGATCGCGCCTAGACTTGCACTGGATACCAATTTTGCGTATTTGGCCAGCACGCCACGCGTATAGCGCGGCTGGGGCGGTTGCCACGCTGCGCGGCGCTGGGCTAAAACATTTTCCGGTACATTTAATTGCAATAGCCGCTGTTCTGCGTCAATAGTGATCGAGTCACCTTCTTGCACCAGTGCAATTGTTCCGCCCACATACGCTTCCGGTGCAACATGTCCTACCACCATACCATAAGTACCACCGGAAAAACGGCCATCCGTTATTAGTCCGACGGAATCCCCCAAGCCTTCACCAATTAATGCAGAAGTTGGTGAAAGCATTTCGCGCATACCGGGACCGCCTTTGGGGCCTTCGTAACGAATGACCACCACATCGCCCGATTGAATTTTGCGCGCCAGAATCGCTGCCATGCAGGTTTCTTCCGATTCAAATACGCGTGCAGGGCCGGTAATTTTCGGATTTTTGATGCCGGAAATTTTCGCCACACTACCTTCGGGAGAAAGATTACCCTTTAAAATTGCCAAGTGGCCCTGCTTATACATCGGTTGATCCCATGGGCGAATCACACTTTGGTCGGGACGCGGCAAATCGGGAATATTTTTTAAGATTTCAGCGATAGTTAATCCGCTAATGGTAATGCAGTCTCCGTGCAACAAATCATGATTTAACAACAACTTCATCACCTGCGGAATACCGCCGGCACGATGCAGGTCGGCTGTAACATAGCGCCCGGATGGTTTCAAATCACACAATACGGGCACTTTTCCACGAATATACTCAAAGTCTTCTATCGTCAATTCGACGTCTGCAGCATGTGCAATCGCCAGAAAATGCAGTACCGCATTCGTCGAACCACCCACCGCCATGATCACGGCTATAGCATTCTCAATTGATTTTCGTGTAATGATGTCGCGCGGCAGAATTTGTTTTCTGATGGCATCCACCAAAACTTCGGCAGATTGCCCCGCACTCAGCAACTTCTCATCATCTTCAGCAGACATCGTTGAAGAAAAAGGCAGGCTCATTCCCATCGCTTCAAAAGCCGATGACATCGTATTCGCAGTAAACATACCGCCACAAGAACCGGCACCGGGGCATGCATGGCGTTCAACTTGCAGCAATTCTTCGTCGTCGATTTTATGAGCACTGTACTGCCCCACTGCTTCAAATGCACTCACTATGGTCAAATCCTGACCTTTGTAGTGTCCAGGTTTGATCGTACCACCATAAACAAAAATTGCGGGCACATTCATACGTGCAATCGCAATCATTGCGCCCGGCATATTTTTGTCGCAGCCGCCAATCGCGATCACGCCATCCATGCTTTCAGCCTGAACGCAAGTTTCAATCGAATCGGCAATGACCTCTCGCGAAACCAGTGAATACTTCATACCTTCCGTACCCATTGAAATGCCATCCGAAACCGTGATAGTGCCGAACATTTGCGGCATGGCACCGGCTTGCCTCAATGCTGATTCCGCTTTTAATGACAAATCATTCAATCCCTTGTTGCATGGCGTAATGGTTGAATAGCCATTGGCTACGCCAACAATTGGCTTACTAAAATCTCCATCACTAAACCCAACCGCACGTAACATAGCTCGATTTGGCGTACGCTGCGCTCCCTGGGTAATGGCTTGACTACGTTTATTGTCTGGCATACTGACTCCTGAATGAAATAAAAATTCGGCTTATATCCCGGTGTACTTTATCGCACTTGGTATAATGGCAACCATTTTACCGTAAATAAGGTCATAAACTATGCTCGTCCATCCGCAAATTGATCCTGTAGCCATATCCGTAGGGCCACTTTCCATACACTGGTATGGTGTGATGTACTTGCTCGGTTTTATAGCGTTCATTTTGCTCGGACGTTATCGCATCAAGCACAATCCACAGTCCGGATTTACCCATGAAATGCTTGACGATGCTTTGTTTTATGGCATGTTTGGCGTAATAATCGGCGGACGCCTCGGTCACGTTTTATTTTATCAATTTGGATATTATCTGGAGCATCCACTAAAAATATTCGCAATCTGGGAAGGTGGCATGTCATTCCATGGCGGATTTCTCGGTGTTTTTATCGCAATGGTTCTATTGGCGAGTAAATACCGCATATCATGGCTTACTGTCACTGATTTTATTTCCCCACTCATTCCACCTGGGTTAGGTGCGGGTCGGATTGGCAATTTTATTAACGCTGAATTATGGGGCCGCTCCACCGACGTTCCCTGGGGTATGGTTTTTCCATATGTCGACGAACTCCCTCGCCACCCTTCTCAACTCTATCAGGCAGTACTCGAAGGTATCGTGTTATTCATCATTATTTGGGCGTATTCAGCCAAACCACGAGCAACCGGCGCAATTACTGGCATGTTCATGATTAGTTACGGAATTTTACGTTCAATCGCGGAATTTTATCGAGAGCCTGAAGAAGGCTTTATGGGTATACTGACTTTCGGAATAACCATGGGACAATGGTTGTCCATTCCTATGATTTTGGCAGGAATAGCTGTTCTCACGTGGTCTGGCGGCAAAAGCAATAAACTACGGAATCATACTGAACACAAATCGCGAAGGAAATAAATCCAGCAATAAAGTTAATGGCCGAATCATGGATGATCACATCTGTTAAATCGATGATTCCGATTTCCCAGTGCATCAATAATCTAACAACCATACAGACGCCACAATCACACATTCAAGACAAGATTTCCGTTCAACTTCAAGTACTAGGCGCAACCAACTAATGGATTCCCTTATAAAAAAACCAGGGTTTCCCCAATATACTTAATGGGTTTACCTAATTAATATGGCACCATTCATTCATCACTTGAGGAAATTGCCATGAAAACACCAACACTATTAGGAGCTCTCATCTTGGCACTAAGCTTGCCAGTATCTTCAGCGTTTGCGGTGGACGGAATTGATGATAACGATCATGCCGCTTTAGCGAAATACTACGAGCTTCTTGCCAAAGAAGCGGAAGTCAAGTTACAAGAAAATAAAGCAGTTCTGGAAGAATATGAGAATCATAGTTACTACTATGGTCGCCAAGGTCAAGATCTTAAATCCCATACAACTGCGAATATTCGCGAATATGAAAAACAATTAGCTGAAAGCTTGAGCAACGCTGACTTGCACCATCGAATCGCACTGGAACAACACAACAGCAACGTAATCAGCAAAGCTAAGTTAAATTTCGATGATTCCACGGAAATAAGATAAGGTTTTAAGATATTAAGCGAAAAACCACAGGCAGGCCTGTGGTTTTTTTTATTTGAGCTTAAATGAAACACTGATTACCGCTATTTCCAGCAAATAAACACGCCTGCTACCTTGCATGCTTGCACCCAATACAGAGCAAGAATTGTCAATCACTAAACTTTCGACCTTGAGAACACTCTTTCCATGTTGCAAAATCAATTGCTTAGCATCTAATGGTTTCCCTTAGAAGAAAACCAAGGTTTCCCTAATATACTAAACTTGCTGGGCAAATTATTATGTCGACATAATTTATTACCCGGGGAAAGTCATCATGAAAAAGTCGGCAATTTTAGCAGTGTTAATTTTCGCACTCAGTCTAACTGTTTCTTTAGCCTTTGCAGCAGAAGTAGACGGGATTGATGATAATGATCATGTCGCTTTAGCAAAACACTACGAAGTTCTCGCCAAAGAAGCGGAAACTAAATTACAAGAAAATAAAGCAGTATTAGAAGAATATGAAAACCATAGCTATTATTATGGACGTCAAGGCCAAGATGTTAAATCACACACAACTGCAAATATCCGCGAATATGAAAAATTGTTGGCTGAAAGTTTAAGCAACGCGGATACACATCATCGCATTGCGATGGATCAACAAAATAGTGATGCTATCAATAAAGCCAAGCTTAATTTAGATAATTATACGACAGTACAATAAGATAACGCTTAAGGGTAGTAAGCGGACAACCACAGGCTTGCCTGTGGTTGTTTTTTTATTTATATAAGTAGAAAATAATTTCCAATTATTATTTTGCACCACCAATCACATCTGCTCTTTTCTATCTGCTGTAACAATTATATTTGTTCTGCTAATCATAGAGATGAAGCGCATCTCAAAACCAAATAAGAAACTAGACCGAACCAGCTAGTACTAATAAACGGAAAATAATGGTTATGAAAAAGTTGTACAAAAGATAACATCCAAATGAAAAAATGGTTGAGTGATGGCATCGTATAATTACTAGGTAGACCATGTTTTGAACAAGCGCGGCTACTTATATTGGCTTATTAATATTCAACAAATTTACTTGTCATTGATAAATGAATTCCTCGAAATGGCTGTTATTAGCAACAATTTTCTCTTCGCTTTTTTTCACTACTGGATTATCCGGCACGCTTCAGGCTAACACTCTAAAAAATTTTGCGAAAGACAGCAGATTAGAATTCGGTGGCTGGATTCATGGCGGCGCAACTTTTAACCCGAGCCAAACCAATGGCTTTAATGGCCCAGTTGCTTTCGCCGATCAGGCTAATCGTTTCCAGTTAAATCAGCTTAATTTATTTCTGCAACGCCCGGTTATTTCAGAGACTAATAAATGGGATTTTGGTGGACGTTTTGATTTTCTGTTTGGAACTGATGCCATTTTTACACAAGCATTTGGCGTACCAACTTTTGATGTAAATTCAGGTGAAGCACTGAGTAGAAACAATTGGGATCTTAATATATGCTGCTCATCCTCAAGAACTTATGGTATCGCATTGCCACAAGCTTTCTTAGAAGCTCACGTTCCAGTTGGAAAGAACGGACTAAACATCAAGCTCGGACACTTTTTTTCTCCGACAGGTTTTGAAACAATCCCGGCACCGGATAATTTTTTCTACACACGCGCATATTCATTTAATGCAGGCGAGCCATTCACACATACCGGTTTACAAGTCAATTACGTGATTAACAAGAATTGGTCAGTTTCCGGAAGTGCCGTTACCGGAAGTGCCACCGGCGGCTGGGATGGAGGATGGGATAAGCAGCTAGGCAATTGGGGAGGCGTTGGCGGAATCACTTGGACCAGTGACAATCATGCAACTTCATTTAATATAACCGGTACCTATGGAGAAATATCAACCCGAAGCAACGAAACATGGGCTATGTACAACATAGTTTTTCAACACAAATTTAATCCAAAAACTCTGTTAGTTTTGCATCATGTGCACGGTTTTGCTGATGGTATTTTATTGAATAATCTGAAATATACAAATGTTATTAAAGATACTGAGTGGATGGGTTTCGTTACGCATTTATATTACGATCTCACGGAAAATGTATCAGTAGGTGTGCGCGGAGAATGGTTCCGCGATAGAGATGGCTTTCGCAATCCATCACCTTTCCGAATCGCAGCAGCCACTAATATCGTCAATGGTGTACCGGTCAGTTATGCAGGCAATCTTAGTAGCGTTACGATTACTCCGGCAGATTATTACGCAGCGACTGTAGGCTTAAATTGGAAAGCGGCCAAAACTTTAAAGCTTCAATGGGATTCGCTCAAGAAACTAACCATTCGTCCCAATATTCGCTATGACAGAGTAGATGCTTATCAGTCTACCGCTTATAGACCATTTGCTGGTAATAAGGACCAAATTTTATTTTCCCTGGATTTTATATTGCCTTTTTGATTAGAAAGTATAAATCTGACATCCACTGAAAAAATCAGTGAATGTCAGTCTACCTACTGCCTTGTCACTAAAGCCCTTTGTTATCAGAATACTCCGAGTTCTCGACGGTTAAACTACGGTCATTTTCATCAACTGCTTGTTTTAACTTCTTTTGTTGTTCCATAGCTAATCTTCGATGTAAGTTTGCAAACTCAAGACTTTGATTCAAAGTTTTTGTATGCTCACGAATATTGGCTGAGGTGTGCGATTGTAAATCCAACCCTTGCCTACCATAGTAATATGGCCGTGCCTCATAAGCTTCAAGTATCGCTTTATTTTCTTCTAATTTAATTTTTGCTTGCTTCGCTAAACCTTCATAATGCTTCATTAGTGCATGATGATCATTCTTTGCAATCCCGGCTGGTGCAACTAACGAAGAATTCATTTGAGCACAAGCCACCAACATAACTAGCGTAAACAGTGAAATTAATAATTTTAGTGTTCTCATGATGAATATCCTCCAAACATTTCATCGAATGGTGCCATGTTAATTTGATAGACATCATCCGTATATTGGGGAAACCATTGTTTTTCACTAATAGAAACCATTAACCATTTTTCAGGTAAGATTAAGATATCTAAGCTATTTATCCTAAGCGCAAATTGTTAGTAATAATTTGAGAAATACTGAATGCAAATGTTACTAATCTTACAAAATCGATTGTTACACCCAAATTGAGATCAAAGTTAATTATTTTATGTGTTGTGCCTTGATTAAAAAGCAATAATGGGAATTATTCGATAAAGTGTTTATAATTGCATTCACCTATTTTTCTAAATAAATCACCGTATCATTACAATGAATTACCGCAGACGCTCTAATCCCGTTCAGACCAGCTGTTATATTTTTCTTTCCCAATCATTCTAAGCCTCTTAAATGCACTACATTTTAAAATTCACAGGATGGCCGTTATCGGCCATAACTGGCAGCATTCTTATTTTTATAGCAATACCGTCCGATGACACGTACGCTAACAATTTTAGAAAATTTCTTAATACCAGCAAATTGGATTTCGGCGGCTGGATTCACGGCGGAGCAACTTTCAATCCTAGCCAGACTAGTGGTTTTAATGGTCCAGTCATCTTTGCCGACCAAGCCAATCAGTTTCAATTGAATCAATTAAATCTGTTTATGCGGCGCCCGGTTGCTTCGGAAGGCAGGAAATGGGATCTTGGAGGGCGCTTCGATTTTATGTTTGGAACAGACTCGATATTTACACAAGCATTTGGCGTTCCAACTTATGATGTTAACTCTGGAGAGCCTTTAAAAAGAAGTAACTGGGATCTCGATTTATGCTGCGCTTCTTCGAAAACCTACGGCATTGCACTGCCACAAGCTTATCTGGAAATGTATTTACCTTTAGGAGGTGGCCTCAATATCAAAGCAGGACACTTCTATACCCCGACAGGTTTCGAAACCGTGCCAGCACCTGATAATTTCTTTTACACCCGCGCTTATACCTTAAACGTCGGGGAACCCTTTACACATACAGGATTACTCGCTAACTATACCGTTAATAAAAATTGGTTGCTGTTGGCAGGCCCTATAACCGGCAGCGCCACAGGTGGGTGGGATGCTGGATGGGACAAACAGCTTGAAAACTGGAACGTGCTCGCCGGTTTTACCTGGACCAGTGACAATCGCGCGACATCTTTCCATATTTCCGGCACTTACGGCGACACCTCAGCACGAAGTAATGAGCCTTGGGGATTCTATAACATAGTATTGAAACATCGAATCACTTCAAAAATGCTTCTTGTTCTGCATCAAGTATATGGTCATGCCGGTGGCGTTTTGCTCAATAATTTAAAATACACGAATGCCATTAAAGATGCCGAGTGGTTCAGTGCCATAGCACATTTGTACTATGATCTAACGGATAATTTGTCAGCAGGTATTCGCGGTGAGTGGTATCGTGATGAAGATGGTTTCCGTAATCCTTCCCCTTTCCGGATAGCCGCGGCAACCCAGGATGTCAATGGCTCAGCTGTCAGCTATGCGGGCAAGCTCAGCAGTGTCACCATTACGCCAGCAGATTATTATGCCTTGACAGTAGGCTTAAACTGGAAAATGGCCAAGACATTCAAATTGAAGTGGGATTATTTGAAGAAACTCAATATTCGCCCAAATATCCGTTACGATAGGGTAGATGCCTACAAAGCAGCATCCTATCGGCCATTTGACGGCAACAAGGATCAAATTTTATTTTCCCTAGATTTTATCTTGCCATTCTAAAAACTCGAGCAAATTATATCGCTACGTATGCAATGCGAGATTTCGTTACACCCGGCACAAAACCCGCATGCATTGCTTTCCGGATCATTCACCATCATTTTTCGATACTAAAATTACGCATCTTCATCAGTAATTCTCATAACCGGGCGCTATAATAAGAAAAAAATTTGAGTTTCTAGGAGTTCTCGATGACTGAATACATAGCCTGGTTAGATCAATTGACTATGGATGATATCAACCTTGTTGGCGGTAAAAACGCTTCGTTGGGAGAAATGATCAGTCATCTTTCCAAAGCTGGTGTTAAAGTACCAACGGGTTTTGCAACTACGACAAAAGCATACCGGGATTTCTTAGCCAGCAACGGCCTGACCGATCGCATCAACAAATTATTAAATAAACTGAATGTCAACGATATCAATGCATTGACTGTAACGGGCCAGACTATACGGGAATGGATTCTTAACGCCACATTGCCGGACGTTATCTTAAATGCAATTGCTCAAGCGTATAAACAGCTTATGGCCAATGACCATAATTCCGATGAAATTTCATTTGCAGTGCGTTCCTCGGCCACCGCTGAGGACCTCGCAGATGCTTCATTTGCTGGGCAACAAGAAACATTGTTAAATGTACGCGGAATCGATCAGATCATTGCAGCAATCAAAGTGGTTTTTGCCTCGCTTTATAATGATCGCGCCATCGCCTATCGCGTTCATCAAAAATTTCCGCACGACAAAGTCTATCTGTCGGCAGGAATTCAGAAAATGGTACGCAGCGATCTTGGTGCCAGTGGCGTCATGTTTACACTGGATACTGAATCGGGTTTTCGCGATGCCATTTTCATTACTTCTGCTTATGGCCTAGGTGAAACCATAGTACAAGGAATCGTCAACCCCGATGAGTTCTATGTTTATAAGCGTGGATTGGCAGCGGGAAAACTTGCAATTTTGTCACGTCGATTAGGCACTAAGGCCATCGAAATGATTTACGCCGATAGCAAAGAGGATATGAGCGGATCCACAATTACACGTGATGTCGACACCAAGCGGCGTATGCGCTTTTCCTTGACGAATGAACAGGTTGAAATGTTGGCACAGCAAGCGCTCATCATAGAGCAACATTACGGCCGTCCCATGGATATCGAATGGGCTTTGGATGGCCGAGATGGACAACTTTATATCGTGCAAGCACGTCCGGAAACTGTGGAAAGTCGAACAAAAACGGTAATGGAGCGCTACAAACTCAATAACAAGGGGAAAATAGTAATTGAGGGGCGTGCCATTGGAAATAAAATTGGCCGGGGAACAGCGCGCATAATCATGAATATTGAGCAAATGCACAAAATTCAATCAGGCGATGTACTGGTAACCGACATGACCGATCCTGATTGGGAACCTATTATGAAACGCGCTGCCGCGATTGTTACCAATCGCGGCGGACGCACCTGCCATGCCGCCATCGTTGCAAGAGAAATGGGTATTCCCGCCGTGGTCGGTTGTGGCGATGCAACCATGCTCATCAGAGACAATTCAGAAGTGACAGTTTCCTGCGCTGAAGGCGATACCGGTTATGTATACGAAGGATTACTACCTTTTGAACACATTACCGCCGAAACCGGCAATCTCCCTGATCTACCTATTAAAATTATGATGAATGTCGGCAATCCATCACATGCTTTCTCGTTTTCCGGCACGCCCAATCATGGCATCGGTCTGGCGCGACTGGAATTCATCATTAACAATATGATTGGCATTCATCCAATGGCACTACTGCAATTCAATAGTTTGCCCAATGACTTAAAAAATCAGATCAGCAGACGGATCGCTGGATATGAAGACCCAATCAGTTTCTACGTCGAAAAACTAACCGAAGGCATCTCAACGCTTGCGGCAGCATTTTATCCTAATCCTGTGATTGTCCGGACATCCGATTTCAAATCAAATGAATACGCCAATTTGATCGGCGGGAGCCGTTATGAGCCCGATGAAGAAAACCCGATGATCGGGTTCCGTGGCGTATCGCGCTACTTATCGACTGCTTTTCGCAATTGTTTTGAGCTTGAATGCAGAGCTCTGCACAAAGTACGCGATGACATGGGCTTGAACAATGTCGAAATAATGCTGCCATTTTGCCGGACAGTTGAAGAAGCCGAACAAGTCGTAGCACTGCTAGCTTCGCATGGACTAGAGCGTGGCAAAAACGGCTTACGCGTAATCATGATGTGTGAAATCCCATGCAATGCTTTACTCGCAGAAGAATTTTTACAGTATTTCGATGGCTTCTCCATCGGTTCCAATGATATGACTCAACTATCGCTTGGTATCGATCGGGACTCCGCTTTAGTTGCACATCTATTCGACGAACGTAATCCGGCCGTCAAGAAGTTGCTCAAAATGGCCATCGATGCCTGTCACAAACAAGGAAAGTATATTGGAATCTGCGGACAAGGGCCTTCGGATTATCCGGATTTTGCAGCCTGGCTTTACGAGCAAGGCATCAGCAGCTTATCGCTCAATCCCGACTCGGTAATGGAAACATGGCTCTATCTCGCTAGTCTGAATAAATAATGGGTAGACAGCAACGCACCGTTTTCTATTTGTCTGATCGCACCGGCATCACTGCAGAAACGTTAGGACACAGTTTATTGACTCAATTTGACGGTATAGAATGGAAAGTCATCAACGTACCCTTTTTGGACGATATCGACAAAGCGGAGACCGTGCTGGCACAAATTAACCAGGCTATTGCCTGCGACGGTCATCGCCCACTGGTATTTAGCACTCTGCTGAACCCGGAAATTCTGGCTGTTATTAAGCAAGCGAATTGTTGCATATTTGATTTTTTTGAAACTTTTATCCGTTCAATCGAAAAAGAGCTCCAACAACCATTTGTACGCGTGGCTGGGCGTTCGCATGGTTTACAGCATCATTTGTCATATTTCAAGCGGATCGCAGCCATCAATTATGTGTTGGCACACGACGATGGCGTTAATCCAAAAAATTTTACCGAAGCGGATATTGTCTTGATCGGGGTTTCCCGCTGCGGCAAAACTCCCACCTGTCTCTACTTGGGATTGCAATATGGTATTGCGGCAGCCAATTATCCATTGACGCAAGAAGATATGTCTGCCTTAAATTTACCCCGAGTATTGGAAAAGGTTAGAAATAAATTATTCGGTCTTACGCTCAATCCGTCACAACTCCATTTCATCCGCCAAGAACGTCACCCGAATAGCGAGTACGCTTCGCTGCTACAATGCCAGCAAGAAATACTGTGGCAGGAATCACTGTTTCGCATGTTCAATATCCCCTATTTGGATACGACACGCATTTCAATCGAAGAAATCAGCGCCACCATACTGGACCGATGCGGTTTGAAACGGCAACTATATGGTTAGCGTGAAAGTCTTATAGATCAAAGAGCGCCCATCTATGCGCTAACTTATCTAAGCGATATGGGATTTTTACATAGCAATCAGCCTAACAATTTGTATCCGCAGTTAATTAATCCAGCCTTTCTTAACAATTTATAACCTAGTTAAATTTCTTATATCGAACAGACTGCTACGATGAAACCAATTATCAGCAATCTAGCTAATTCTTTTAATTGTCACGATTGGATAACTCCCCTTTCCATGTAAACAATTACTAAGATTCATAGCTCGATTGCTGATAATTAAAAACATTGAAGATTCTGGAGAGGTTATAACGATGTTCCGCCTTGCTGTCATAAGCTATTTATGCATTCGCATTTTCCAGATGCTCACTAATTGAAATTGATCGAGCATTCCGGTTTTCAGCATAAAAAAGTCATTCACTTTGGCTGTAAAAATACTTAAGGGTATTTTTAATCCTAGTCATAACCCTCCTGGATCTTTGTGATTTAGATTAAAGGAATCCTATTATGAACAGAAAATACCGCAGCATCGGAGTATACATTCTATTCACTACGTCTATTGGTTACTCCTCCGCCATTTCCTTAGCGAGTGAAATTAGAATCCAACCTGGCCCAGTCACAACGATCGGTAAAGAACAAGCAGTCTATGATCATTTAAAAGATGGAACCGAGTTCTCTATCTCTACGCCCGAATTGATCAAGCATGGCAAAAAGTTGTTCCGGGCTAATTGGACTATAGAAGAAGGCGGTGGCCGTCCATTGACCAAAGGAACCGGAGAAGCATTATCTGATCCGATTTCACCCTTGCTCTTCCCAAGAAATTTCAATCGGCTCTCGGCGCCCGATAGTAACTCATGCGCTGGTTGTCATAATAAACCGCGCATAGGCGGCGGAGGCGACATCGTTACCAATGTTTTCATCACCGGGGAACGCTTTGATTTCGTCACCTTTGATCATAGCGATAGCGTTCCCTTACGCGGAGCAGTCGATGAAGAAGGTAAATTTATCCATCTGGATAATTTTGCAAACTTCCGCAACACCCTCGGATTATTCGGCTCCGGATATATTGAAATGCTAAGCAGGCAAATGACTGCTGAATTAAGAACAATACGCGATTCAATTTCCGCGGGTAGCAGCGCAAAACTCGAAACTAAAGGTATTTCTTTTGGTACGTTAACCAGGGATAACGATGGAAGTTGGGATACCAGCCAAGTAACCGGATTACTTGCATCTAGCTTAGCCAGCGGCAGTCCAGACGATCCTCCCAGCCTAGTCATTAAACCTTTTCATCAAGCGAGTGGAAAAGTTTCATTACGCGAATTCACTAATACGGCCTTCAATCAGCACCACGGTATTCAATCGACTGAACGTTTTGGTGCCGGCCTCGATCCCGACGGCGATGGTTTTGTGGATGAACTCACACGCGCCGATATTACCGCCGTTACGTTATTTCAAGCACAGCTTGCAGTCCCAGGAAGAGTTATTCCCAATAATCCTGTTATCGAAGCGGCAGTACTGCAGGGCGAACAAGTTTTCCAAACAATTGGTTGCGCCAGTTGCCATGTCCCCAGGCTCCCTCTTAATAATAAAGGATGGATATTTACCGAACCCAATCCTTACAATCCGGAAGGCAATTTACAACTGGGTCAAGTTCAGGAATATAAAATGGATTTAACAGACAAAACATTGGATAACCCCAGATTAGCGGTTGAAAACGATATTGTCTGGGTTCCGGCCTTTACCGACCTGAAATTACATGATATTACCGGCGGTCCATCGGATCCTAACACAGAGCCGGTTGATCAAAATGCTTCCGGCCCGGCATTCTTTAAAGGCAATTCACGCTTCATCACTCGCAAGCTATGGGGGATAGCCAACGAACCGCCCTATTTTCATCACGGTAAATTTACCACTCTCCGTCAGGCAATTGAGGCGCACCGGGGTGAAGCGTTGGACTCGTACAATAATTGGACTTCACTCAGCGATGGAGAAAAAGACACTGTCATAGAGTTTCTCAAGACGTTGAAAATCTTACCTAAAGACAGCAAGTACCTCGTAGTGGATGAACACGGCCGGCAGAAACATTGGCCACCCAAACCTTAATCAACCGATCAATTGTCCTGCCTGATTGTTGAAAAAGTTATTCGGTCGCTAGCGCATCCCCGCGGCTCGCTGCGGGGAATTAAGGAAACGTCGATTAATTCAACGAATGAGATGAAGCACGAGGCGCACGGAACGTAGCAGTCTAGACATATCAACAAGATAGGCAGGGATGCGAGTACCGCGCAGCGAAGTGATTCGCTCGTGCAGTCAATCAATCAGCGTTTCCTTAAATTTTAGAGGGAAGTTAGAAAATACTGGTTGCGCTTATCATGTCGATGAAATGGCGTGCTCTGCCAATCATTAATTTTTACTTGATCGAATACTGCGAAACCAACCATGCGCCATCTGAGGATTTTGCCAATGTTATCGCCTCCAAAGCCAAGCCTTTGGCTGCGAAAGTGGTATAAAACTGCAGTACTATATATTCTCCATCCGGCAAGCCTGACAATGATTTTGCAGAACTAGCCGTCGCAATGTAGCGTGCAGTCACGGCTCCACGCGATGCTCTGTTTGCAGTAACTGTCTGCACCCACTCAGCTTCGGCAGTTTTGGTTTTGAATAGAGTTGAAGCCCGTTCCCAGCTTTCCCGGTATTTTCCGTTATCAATGAGTTCAAGCCAGGAACGGGCGCTACCTTCAGCAATTTCAAGAATATTTTTTTCATTAGCAAACACGTTACCGAGGTAAAAAAGCAAAAAAAACACTATCAAAAATTGTTTTCTCATTACATGTCCTTAGAGTTCGTGCAGATTAATTTTGCCACATTCGGTCAATTAACCATGAGTAAACAAATTACCCATTAACCAAATAGAAGAAATTCCCAATAAAATCAGAGTAACTTGCTGTATTGTCGCGTTAATTTCTGGCCTTTTATGCAAACCCGGGATTAAATCCGACATCGCTACATAAATCATACTAGCGGATGCAAAAGCCAATAGCGGCTGTATCAGAAAATCCATACTATGCAACATAAAATAAGCAAGCACACCACCCACCAACGTTGCAAGGCCCGATAATAAATTTATCAAAAAGGCCATGCGGCGGCTGTAGCCTGAATTAAGGAGAATAATAAAATCGCCTGCTTCTTGTGGAATTTCATGTGCAATGATTGCAATCGCTGTCACAATGCCTAATTGCGTATCCGCGATGAACGCTGCAGCAATCAAAATACCATCCACGAAATTATGAAAAGTATCGCCGACAATCACCATTGTTCCGCTACGGCCATGATCATGCATAGGCTGACTGGTAGGTGTGGCCGCACCATGGGAAGGGTCGTGCACTTCGCAGTCTTCCAAGTGACAATGACGCCACAATACTAATTTTTCCAGAATAAAAAATAGCAAAATGCCAAATAGCACGGTAACCGTTACCTGCATCGGGTTGTCAGAAAGTTCGAGCGCTTCTGGCAGGGTATTGAGAAAAGCGGCGCCCAACAGTGCGCCAATTGCATAAGAAATCAATATCGACAGCCATGATATTCGGACATTGATTGTCAATATCGCCGCGAATAATAAACTTAATATTCCCCCGAACAAACTCGCAGCAATAATCCAGGTAAGCGTTGACATAAAGTTAAGTGAAAAACAAAGGCCGGATTATACGCTGTTGTGACCCGGTCTTTTAAAAAATTGCAGAGCAATTCACTCCAGCCAAATCAACGCAGCCATGCGCCCTGTCTCACCGTCGCGGCGATAGGAAAAAAAACGCACCGAATCACTGAAAGTGCAAATTCCACCCCCATAAACTCGGGTAATGCCGTTGGTCTCCAGGCGCTGGCGAGCAAGCATAAAAATGTCCGCCAGCCATTTCTTCTCATGATCATGGTTTTTGCTTACAAATGCCTGCGCTGCGGAAGCTTGCTGCTGAACGAATGTTTCATAAACATCTCTCCCTACTTCAAAATGATCCGGCCCAATAGCCGGACCAAGCCACGCCATTAAGCTACCAGGATTCACTTGCATCGCAGCAATCGAACGTTCAATAATTCCTCCGGCCAATCCACGCCACCCCGCATGAATGACACCCACTTTAGTACCCGCCATGTCGCACAAAAACACCGGCAAACAGTCTGCAACCATGACAACACACACATGACTTTTTGTACCACAGAGTGCAGCATCGCCTTGGGGCACACCATCTGCCATGCAATCGATCCAGACCGGCAGCGTACCATGCACCTGTTGCAACCATTTGGGTTCAGATGGCAAATAACGGCGTAACTGAGTTCGATTGCATGCCACATCCAACTGATCATCATTGACGTGCATTGCCAAGTTGAATGACGCATACCTGCCCGCCATGCCAGAACTCACACCGCCATGACGAGTTGTAATCAAAGCCTTTACATTTGCGGGTGCGGGCCAATCGGGAATGATCCAATTATCCATCTGATTTTGCAAAATAAATTTCGGTTATAAATAAGTGTCTTTACTGATTGTCGGATCAATTAAACCTTAAAAACGATAGCAATAGGTTAAAATAAGGCTTTTAGTGAATTATCCAAATCCCGACTGAGATTTTTTTATCCCTATTGATTATTTAAAACATATTAAATAATCATGGGCATCGATAACTGTAAACTCCACAAACTCTAACAAAATGCCAGAAATAGGTGTACTACATGAATTATATAAAAAACTTGATTAACACTGTATTTAAATCCTTCATCACATCAATCGTCATCATTTTATTTTTTTTCTCAGCTCATGCGTTAGCCGAAGACGACACGGAAACCGAATTTCTCAAATCCGCATTTTCCGGTAACAATCAAGCAATTGAGCAATTATTGGCGCAAGGAATCAATGTCAATTATCAAAATGAAAAAGGATTCAGCGCCTTAATGGTTGCCTCTCAGTATGGGCATGCCGATATCGTTCAGCTCTTGCTGGAAAAAAATGCAAATGTCGATTTAAAAAATGCAGGCGATGCCACGGCATTGATTCTCGCTGCAAAAAATGGCCATGCCGATATCGTCAACGCATTACTAGCCAAAGATGCGCAAATTAACGCCCAAACCGTTGACGGCATCACTGCCTTAATGCTGGCCATACAAAAAGACCATGAAGCGATAGTCGATGAACTGATGTCCAAAGGCGCAGATATTCATTTACAAACCAAAGATAAACTGACAGCTTTGATCATTGCGGCAATGGAAGGACGCACCGCTATGGTTGAAAAGCTATTGGCTAACAATGCACAAATCGATGCACAAGCGGCTGACCGTACTACCGCCCTCTATATGGCTGCCAGAAATGGCCATACCGCAATTGTCGAAACGCTGCTTGCGAAAAATGCGGCATTTGATTTGACAGCCATCAATGAAACGACGCCATTATATATTGCCGCTCAAAATGGTCATGTCGACATTGTCAACGCATTGCTGGCAAAAGGTGCCAAAGTTGATGTAATGGATAAAAACGACGCGACACCGTTGACACTCGCGGCATTGACAGGCAATACCGAAATAGTCAAAGCATTAATTAAGCATGGCGCCCAAGTCGATCACAAAGCGTCCAAAGGTTTTACACCGCTCATATTGGCGGCACAAAACGGCCATACAGCCGTCATCGAGTTATTGCTGGATAACCGCGCAAAAATCGACTTGCAAAACGATGATGGTATTACCGCTCTGATGTGGGCAGGTTTGCACGATCACGCCGAGGCCGTAAAAATATTATTAGCTAAAGGCGCCGATGCAAAAATCAAAAGCAAAACGGGAAAGACTGCTGCTGAAATTGCCAAGGATCCCGTTATCGTCGAAATGCTGCAGGTTGCAGCAAAATAATGATAGCCGTATAACCAATTGCCTCTACGCATGGACGAATCTTCCAGACAGAATCAATATGCTAAGCGATGTTCGGTGTTCGCCCACCGCGGCGCCAACCGGGAAGCCATGGAAAACACCCGCCATGCATTTGACAAAGCGCTTGACTATGCCATCGATGGTATCGAGACGGATGTACAAATGAGCCGCGATGAAGTGGCTGTACTATGGCATGATCGCTATCTCGACAAAATCGGGTTACCCGGCAAGCGCATCGACGACTTTGATTTTTATGAGCTTCAAAAACTAATTAATCCGGACTCCGCAAGCGAAGGTATCATGATGCTGCAAGATTTTGTGATGTCGTATCGCAACCGCTGCCATTTACTGATCGAAGTCAAAAACCGCGACTGGGAAGCTATCGCCCGCCACCAACTAAAAATCCGCCGGACACTCGATCTGATCGGCGATAATCCTCAGCTCCGGATCGTTATATCCTCGTTCAATTTGACCAGCCTGGATTATGCGCATCAATACAATGCGATCTTTCCACTCATTTTTAATTTCGAAACCCATCAAACCCTTGCGGATGCGCGTCAACTCCTGCACAGCCATCCCTATCTCTATGGTCTGTGCTTACCCATAGAAACTGCTGACCACGCGATAGTGGATTTGCTGCATAGTCATCACAAATGTGTCGCGGTTTATACTTGCAACACTGATTTAGAAATCAACAAAGCTCTGCGATTGGGTGTTGATATCCTCATCAGCGACCTTCCCCAAAGAGCATTGATGTTGCGCGATCAATGAAAAGAGACTTTAGCGCACTGCAAAACCGGCAATTTGACTTGTTGGTTTGCGGCGGCGGCATCTATGGCGCCTGGACTGCTTATGATGCCGCTTTACGCGGTCTCAAAGTAGCTATCGTTGAACAAGGCGATTGGGCAAGTGCCACGTCTTCCGCCTCAAGCAAACTGATACATGGCGGTCTTCGTTATTTGGAAACCTATGATTTTAAAATGGTCAGTAAATCGCTTCAAGAACGGAAAATGCTGTTACAAGCCGCTCCACATCGTGTTTGGCCATTGCGATTTGGCGTTCCGGTCTATGCGCAACAACGCCTTAACCGGCTACTACTTAAACTAGGATTAACTCTGTACGATTTCTTTGCGGATGCTGATGATTCTCATATGTCTCATCGCTACTTCAATGCCGCAAAATTCACCACACACTTTCCTTTTCTCCAAGAAAATTCATTAAAAGGCGGTTTCACTTACGCTGACGCGCAAACCGATGATGCACGCCTGGTGCTTGAGCTCATCGCGGGCGCAGTGGATGCCGGTGCAGTCTGCGTTAATTACTGCAAATTACTTCAATTGCTGCAAACCGATGTCAAAGTTGATGGCGTAATCGTGCAAGATCAGCTTACTCAAACTCGGCAAAAAATCACCACCAAGCAAATTGTTTTCACCACCGGCCAATGGCTAGCCAACACTGCACCGAGCCGCGAATGGTGCCGGCTTGCAAAAGGCGTACATCTGGTCATGCCGGCTACGCTTGGTAGTGAAGCACTGTTGCTGACAGCGCCAGTGGATGGAAGGGTATTTTTCATGATTCCTTGGTACGGTTTGACGTTACTAGGCACAACCGATACGGATTTCAAAGGCGATGAGGCGCAAGCCGTCGTCGACGATGGCGACATCGATTATCTGCTTGCCGCTGCCAATCATTATCTCAAAATACCTTGGTCACGCGCGGACATTATGGGTAGTTTTGCCGGCGTGCGTGTTTTTAAGCAATTCTCCCAAACTGCGACTCCTGCCCATCCTTCTGCATTAAGCCGCGACTGGGAATTAAGATCCGCTTCCAATGGCGTACATTACGCCATTGGAGGAAAGATAACGTCATCGCGCCAAGATGCCGCCCGTATTGTCGATGCGGTATGCGCGCAACTTGGCAGTGCCGCCCCTTGTGCCACGGCAGGCAGATTATTCCCGTGGGCGCCTCGACAAAATTTTGCGCAATGGAAAGCAGCAATGCAAAACCAGGCAGTACAACTGGGTATCGACCCACAAAGCGCCCATTGGCTGCTGCACCGACATGGTATGGGCATTTCCGGAATTTTTCACGCTATTGAAGTACAAGCCGATCTTGCGCAACGTATCGTGCCATCACTACCGTTTATTTATGCCGATTTGATTCACTGTGCTGCTGCCGAAATGGTCATTCATCTGGACGACTTGCTCAGGCGCCGCATGCCACTGCTCATTTTAGCCAAATTCACTCGCAGCCAGTTACGGCATATCGCTCTGCAGGTAGCCACTACGATGCAATGGGACCCTATCAGAATCGATCAGGAAATCGAACGTTGCCAACAACAATGGACCAGTTAACTTCGGCAATCGCATTGGATCTGGGCACAACGTCTATTAAAGCCGCTTTGATGGACAAAAAAGGCAATCTGCAGCATATCGTGTCACGGCCGGCACCCGTCATCGACAACCAGCAAGGCCGCTATGAAAGTAATGCACTCCAATATATTGAAATAGCCGGAAAAGTAATCGAAGAATGTGCTGCAAGAACAAGCAGCAAACCTCCTTTGGGATTGTGCAGTCAGCGTTCATCTTTCCTGATTTGGAACAAAGCCAGCGGCAAACCGGCAACCCCTCTGATTTCCTGGCAAGATGACCGGGGTGCAAGTTGTTGCCATCGCCTACAAGCTGAAGCAGGCACTATTCACGAACTAACCGGTTTACGTCTAACCCCTTATTATTTCGCTCCAAAAC
Source organism: uncultured beta proteobacterium (assembly GCA_900696615.1). GTDB lineage: Bacteria > Pseudomonadota > Gammaproteobacteria > Burkholderiales > Nitrosomonadaceae > Nitrosomonas. The sequence goes on along the minus strand of CAADGS010000116.1, from coordinate 10,201 downwards.
TCAGTATTCTGCTGAAAGATCATCCAACTTGGCGGGACAAGCTAATCCGCCAGGAGTGGCTGGCAGGCACATTGGATACTTTTCTGATTTGGCGTTGGACGCATGGCCAGCATTTCGTCACCGACGCTTCAATGGCTGCGCGCACTTTATTGATGGATGTTCATAAACGGCAATGGTCGGATACTTTGTGTCACCTATTCGATATTCCGGTAACCGTTCTGCCCGCTATCAGACCTTCTATCAGATTGAATTTACCGTTAGATATCGGATTGACGTTACAAGCCAGTATTGGCGATCAATCCGCGGCATTGACTGGTTGTCTCGCAGGTAATCATACAGAGGCTTTGGTCAATCTCGGTACCGGCGGTTTTGTGATTCGCCCTATTAAAATGGCGCAATCAGCATCGGAAGGTTACTTGCAAACATTGGTTTATCAAGACAAAAATCAATCCATTCAATTTGCCATCGAAGGAACGCTCAATTCAATCGCCGCTGCACTCGCCCCCTATCCGGTACAAAACTGCTGTAGCGAAGATTTAGCCACCAACACTATTTTTTGCCTGGCCGAACCCAGCGGTTTAGGCGCACCGTATTTTCGTAACGATTGGGGTATCTATTTTTCTCAATCGACCGCCTATTTAACCCCCCAACAAATCACCGCATTAATGCTCGAAGCCATAATTTTTAGGGTTGCGCGTATCTTGGAGGATTTTCATATGCTCTCACCGCTGACACGGGCTTACTTGTCCGGAGGATTATCCCAATTACCTTGCCTGCAACAAGGTATCGCTCAGTGCGTAACATTCCCGGTGTTTCAGTTGCAGCAAAAAGAAACAAGTTTGCAAGGCGCCGCCATGCTTGCTTGCGAACTAAAAACAAAATTCCACCGGGAAGCGCAACAAATTACCATTAGTAGAACCAATACAGGATTACTTGAGAAATATCAATGCTGGAAAAAGTGGTTGGATACATTATTAAAAAATTAGAGTATGGTAATTGAGTCGCAATTATTAACATTTAAATTGTTAAAAATAATCAATAAGCTTAGTCATTCAAATTGATGGAAAACTGACAAGTTACTGGGGGCTACACACTATGAGCAATATATCTTTTAGAGCAATCCCATCAACGCAAACCGGCATCGATTATCTAGGCAGAACATGGGGTGGAGCGTGGGGTGACGTAAATAACGATAGCTATCCCGATCTGTGGGTAAACAATCATGAGCTTTTCAACAACAACCCTCATGGTATTTTGTACTTGAACCAACGAAATGGAAGTTTTACCGATGTCACCGCCAGTATTTTCACGGAATTACCGCGGTCTGATCACCATGGACCGGCATGGGCTGATTTTGATAACGATGGCGATCAGGATTTTATACAATTGGTAGGTGCGCCTTATGGTCTCGCTATTGGACCGCAATGGTCCAACCAGTTCTATATCAATGAAAACGGCCTATTGGATGATCAAGCCAGTGAGCGCGGAGTCGATTATCCGCTGGCAGTTGGATTAAATCCTCTCTGGTCTGATGTCAATAATGACGGCTTATTGGACTTGATTGTTGGTATCCAGCCAAGAAGGGACGACTTGGAAGCTCCCCCGAGAGTTTTTCTGCAACAAGCCGATCACACTTTCGAAGCTGCCCCTGCAAGTATTGGCTTTAATCTAACCGATGCCAGGTACTTTCTTTTATCAGATTTATCTGGCGATGGTAGGTTAGACCTTATTGGGAGGACTAATCCCAACGATTTCACGGTTTATGATACCTCCCTTCCCACTTTCAGGGATATTACCGCGTCTACAATACCCAATGCCATAGCCGCCGAAGATGCCGTCACTGCCGACTTCAACGGTGATTTGCGACCTGATGTGTATCTGACACAGGGTGCGATTCGAGCCGGCAACGACATCTTTCAGAACGATACGAATAAAGCTATCGTAGGCCTATCGGTTAAGCGAGAAGAAAAAGGGATCGAGATTGATACGACACAACAAATAACCTTCGATATTTTTAACACCTTCAATGGCAAATACTCCATACCGCTCGATCAGGTATATATTGGTGCGACAGGCACTCATCCCACCAGTTGGAAATTTACCTTATCGCCGCAGGATCCCTTAGTTAATGGAATTTTCCCACATACACCCGGTGTAGATCGCGGAATTTTTGTCGGCTACGATCCTAGCCTACAACGCTGGCAATTCAAGCTGTCAAGCTCCGATCATATTGACATTGACAATAACATCCTGGATGAAAACAGAATTCTTGCTTTTATTGAAACAACCAATGCAATATCCAAGTTGACCACTATTGGCTTTCAACCCGATCCTCCTGCAGTTAATGATCAACTATGGATAAATACAGAATCAGGATTCGTTAATCAAAGTCAACAAGCGGGAATCAATCATGTTCCCATTCATGGCAACAATGTGGTAGCCGGCGACTTCGACAACGATATGGATCAGGATATATTCATTGTCACCTCGCGCACCGTCACCAACACACCAGATATTCTCTATGAGAATCAAGGAAATGGAACCTTCATTGCCGTTCCGGATGCTGGAGGTGCGGCAGGAACTACTATTGGCGAAGGGGATTTTGTAACGACGGCCGATTATAATCTTGATGGCTTTCTCGATCTTTTGGTAGCAAACGGTAGAGGACAAAAATCTCCGATCAATACTTTTGCGCCCTATGAACTTTTTCACAATGAAGGCAATGCTAATCATTGGCTTGAAATAGACTTGCAGGGCATAACTTCAAATCGCGATGGAATCGGCGCGCAAATTTTTCTAACTGCAGGCGGCACTACGCAATTACGTGAGCAATCCGGCGGCATACATAATCAAGTACAAAACCACTCGCGCATCCACTTCGGGCTGGCCAACAATACCCTCGTGCAAGAATTAACCATTCATTGGCCAAGCGGTATCGTACAAATCATAAAAAATATTCCCGCCGATCAGATTTTCCGCGTAGTTGAATCTGCCGGGCGAATGCTCGCAAGTACAGCCGGCAACGATATACTCACTGGAGCGGCAACCAACGACACCGCAACCTATATCTACTCAACGGCTGCGGTTTCAGTCTCTCTTGCCATTACCGGTCAACAAAACACGATCGGTGCAGGTTTTGATCAACTGATCAATATCGAAAATCTGACGGGTAGTAACTTCGATGACATTCTGAAGGGCAATAGCCAGAATAATATTTTGCGAGGAAATGCCGGCAATGACAGGCTCAATGGAAATAGCGGTATAGACACTCTAATTGGCGGGCTTGGTAATGATAGTTATGTTATTGATAATGCCAACGATCAAATCATTGAAAATCTCAATAGCGGCACCGACAGCGTGAGCAGCACAATCACCTACACATTAGCCGCCAATGTTGAGAACCTTCAATTAACCGGCACGTCAACCATCAATGGCATCGGTAATGGTTTGGCCAATACGCTTATCGGAAATTCAGCGAATAATATCCTCAATGGTAATGCCGGAAACGATTGGATAAATGGCAACGCCGGAACGAATACCCTTATTGGTGGTTTGGGTAATGATATTTTTGTTATCAATAATCCGGGTAACGTCATTACTGAATTGCTCAACGAAGGAATAGACCGGGTTAACAGCAGCATAACCCACTCGCTGGCAGCAAATATTGAAAATCTCACATTAACTGGTACGGCATCTATTAACGGCACGGGTAATAATCTCCCGAATTCCATAGTTGGCAATCCAGCTAATAATCAATTAAGGGGCGGTAACGGTAACGACATCCTCGACGGTCTCGCGGGCATTAACACTTTAACCGGCGGGCCGGGTAATGATATTTTTAGATTCACCACAATTGGGCATGTCGATACGATCACCGATTTTATTGCGGTTAATGACACTATTCAGCTTGAAAATGCTGTTTTCACTTCGCTGATAACAAATGGTCTGTTACCTGCAGGTCAGTTTATTATTGGAGACAGGGCCTTAGATGCAAATGATTTCATTATTTACAACAGAATAGCTGGAACATTGTTGTACGATGCAGACGGCAGTGGAGCGGGAGCAGCCAAACAATTTGCCGTGATCGGTTCAGGATTAGCGATCACGAATGCGGATATTATGGTGATCTAAACCGTTAAGGTTCAGCCTGCATCCAGACTGCTTGCTGGACGGCATGTCCTGACTTTTGTCATTCAAGATGCTTTGGCAGGCACCTGGGAAAAAGTTTTTTTGCATAATCTCCGAAGGCCAGGACAATATTCTAGAGCAAAAAAACATTCCAAATTACTTTAATAATCATACTTATGGCTATACAAATTGCCATAATGGCAAAACCTTGCTGCAACGTATGCCCAGCTACACGGTCAGCGAATAATCTGCCTAAAAACATTCCGGCCACTGTGGCGCCACAAAAAGGTATTGCGATCGACCAATTCAATGCGCCAATAAATATCGCTGAAGTGACACCTGTCAGGGAAATCAGCGCAATAATGGCAAGCGATGTAGCCAATATCGATGGCACACTCAAATCGGTGACCTTTCTGAGTGTCGGCACAATAATAAATCCGCCGCCTACACCCAGAAGGCCTGACAAAAACCCTGCCGCCGTCCCCGACAGGGACAGTGCTCTAAAGCAAGGAATGTTCCAAATCAAGCGTCCCTCAATGTCATCCAACCGGCAAGGTGGCTCTTCAGTGCTACGCACAATATCAGTAGAATCTTGCCGGCTTTGACGAAACATGCGAACAGCTACAAAAATCAGCACAGCCGCAAATAGTATGCTTAATGGCGCATTCGGCAAGCGCTGTGCGAGCCATACCCCTGCCGGAGCAGTCAATGCGCCTGCAAAAGCAATCAGGCTGGCGGCCCGGTACCGGACAATCTTTTGCCTTAAACCCAATAATGCTCCAATAGCAGCGGATAGTCCCACTGCGAACAAACCGATGGGCGCAGCTTCGGCAACTGTCAGATGCAAGCTGAACATGAGTAACGGCACTGCAACAATGGTGCCACCGGCTCCAGTAAGAGCGAGCACAACCCCAGTCAGTGCGCCTAAAATAATACTGATCAGAATAGGATCCATGCCGTTTAACTCACACCCGTTGAACCAGTCAGCCATTCTCGGCCTTTCAACATGCCATGCCAGTATAACCAGGGAAATAGCTTGGCTTTGAGCAGCCAAGAAAAACGCCTGGGTACTACCGGATCAAGCGGAAAAGTAGGTAGCAACTTACCGCCAAAACCAAATTCGGCCAGAATTACTTTGCCATTTTCCACCGTAAGCGGGCAAGCGCCATATCCATCATAAATATGGGAGCATTCCCGCCCTTCCTTGGCTGCAAGTAGATTTTCCGCCACAATGACGATTTGTTTTCTGGCGGCCGCAGCCGTCTTGGCATTCGGTGAAGAACAAACATCACCTAACGAGAAAATATTGGCATAACGCGGATGTTGTAAGGTTTTTGGATTCACTTCACAAAATCCCGCCGCATCGGCCAAAGGGCTTTGACGAATAAAGTCCGGCGCTACCTGAGGTGGAACCACATGTAACATATCAAATGTTTTTTCAACCCGGATTATATTTCCATCGCTATCCTTGATATCGAAAAAAGCAGTTTTACTGGCGCCATCGACTTTTACCAGGGTCGAATTGAATACCAACTTGGCATGATAACGTTTCACATATTCCATTAAGGATGGTACAAAATCAGCTACGCCAAATAAAACTGCCCCGGCGGTATTGAACTCGACATCGATTTTATCCAGCATACGGTGGCGCAACCAGTAATCGGATGAAAGATACATCGCTTTTTGAGGCGCGCCGGCACATTTGATCGGCATCGGCGGTTGTGTAAACAGCGCTTTACCGTTTTTAAGATTTTTCGTCAGCGACCAGGTATAAGGCGCCAACTCGAAATGATAGTTTGACGTGACACCATTCTTGCCGAGTGTTTCCGGCAAGCCTGCTATTTTTTCCCAGGCCAAACGTATGCCCGGACAAACGATTAATTGTCTGTAGCCGATTGAACGGCCATCCGCCAAGTTAACTAAGTTGTTCTCCGGGTCAAAACCAGCCGCTTCCGCTTGTATCCATTCTGCTTTTGGAGGAATCACATCCGCCATGTTGCGTACTGTTTGCGCGATGTCATAAGCGCCGCCACCTACTAGCGTCCATGCCGGCTGATAATAATGCTTATCGCTGGGCTCGATTATGGCAATGCGAAGCGCTGGCCGGCGATGCAAAAGGCTGGCAGCAACACCGATACCCGCTGCACCACCGCCGATTACGACAACATCGAACGCATTGCCCCAGTTGCAAGCGGCTACCGACGGCATCGACCGATCATGGCTTGCATGTGGAATATGAGTGGTCTCGAGCGCATCCCCAGTCCAGCTACAGGCGGCTGTGACCGTCTCATCTTCGGCATCGGACGCTTGGCCTTGTCTGCCGAGTTCGTACAACCTGCGGGAACGATTGCCGGTATTACAAAAAGCAAGAACCGGTCCGGGCAACTCAGCCAGTAATGCGTTAAATGTTTGGCTTTTTTCTACAGAAAGCGAACCAATGGCTACCGGCAAATAAACAAATTTAATTCCCAACGAATTCGCAGCCTGCTCCAATTCATTGCTAGTGGGTTGCGTTGCACCGTCTTCATAATCGGGACGGTTGCAGATAATGGCTTTATAACCTGCCGCGGCGATTCCCGCCAAATCATCGCTACTGATTTGACCGGTAACGAATAACTTCTCATCCAGTTTTTCCGTAACAATGCTCATTGCGCTCTCCTCCTGTAAGGATGTGATTTAATTCTCACCAACCCCAAATAATCTTTGCTGGACACTCTGTCAAACCTCATCGTCTATTTAATTCTCTCATTCCGATGAAATTCGTGCTCTTTTTCTGCACAATAAATGCAGTATAGCGTTTGCAGGATTTGCAATGCTTTATGATCGGCTACGCTGTAATAAACATGTTTGCCCTTGCGTTCACTTTGCACCAGCTTCTCTTGACGCAAAACAGTCAGTTGTTGTGAGAGGGCAGACTGCCGGATACCAAGCAATTGCTCCAGCTCGTAGACATTCTTTTCACCCTCTACAAGCTGACACAGGATCAATAGGCGGTTCTCATTGGACAGCGCTCTCAGCAGCGCACATGCCGAAGCCACGGAATTTCTGTGTGACATGGTCATACCGCATTCCGCATAATTTTCCTCTTTTGTCGTACATAGCCGATTACTTAGCATAATACCCGCCTAATTTCTAAAAAAACTGCACGATTTCGCTCATGACAACTTTCCGCTCATTTCTCCGTTTTGGTATGACTTGCGCGGTATCGTTCCAACATTTCAAAAATACCCATTCCAACCAACATCGCTAGAACGAATACTACCCCGTGGAGATTGCCAGTTCCTACCAGAACAAGTCCTGGACCCGGGCAAATACCGGCTATGCCCCAGCCTACACCAAATGCCAGGCTTCCCAGAATCAAACGCTTATCAATAACGCGCGACGTGGGTAAATTGATCGTTGCACCGAGATAGGTTTGACCTCGACGTCGCGCTAGGGTAAAGGCAATTGCGCCGACACTGATTGCTCCTAGCATTACAAATGCCAATGATGGATCCCACGAACCGGTCATATCGAGAAAAGACAATACTTTTTCTGGATTTGCCATTTCCGATAAAATCAAGCCGATACCGAAAACAAGGCCGGATATGAAGGCAATTAAAATACTCGTCATAATGCGTCCTCCCGCAATAAAGTTATTAGCTCAATATATGTCTGATGACATAAACCGTGGCTATAGCGGTCGTAAAAAAAATAGCGGTGGCCACAATTGAACGTGGCGACATGCGCGACAGTCCGCAGACTCCATGGCCGCTGGTACAACCTGAGCCATAGCGCGTGCCGAGACCCACAATCAACCCTGCAACGGCCAGCGTGCCATAGCCGGCGTCGATATGAATAGCCGGCAGCGCATTGAACAATTGCCATATCATAGGCGCCATGATAAGTCCTGTAACAAACGCAATGCGCCATCCCCTATCGCCGCTATGCCATTTGAAAAAGCCGCCTACTATGCCGGAAATGCCAGCTATCCGGCCACCAAACAACAACAAAATTGCAGTCGCGATGCCTATTACCATGCCACCAGCAAGAGCAGACTCCGGTGTAAAGTTCAGCCAGTCTATGTTCATAGTCTTTATTCCTGTCAGTTATAGACAAAATTATATTACATGTTATTATATATTATAGTCAATGAATATTTTGATACTTTCTACAATAAAGGAGATAACCATGCAACCGAATATTCAGGCTTTTTTTGACCCAGCAACCTGGACAGTCAGTTATGTTGTTTTTGATGAACCTCGAGGAAGTTGCGCAATAATCGATCCCGTGCTTGATTACGATCCCAAAGCAGGCAGAACGAAAACCCATTCTGCGGACAAATTAATTGCATTTGTTAATGACCAACGACTAACCGTTAGCTGGATACTCGAAACGCATGCGCATGCCGATCATCTCTCTTCCGCTCACTACCTCAAGCAAAAGTTGGGCGGAAAAACCGCCATTGGCGATCATATCCCGGCAGTTCAAAAAGTTTTCAAAAAATTGTTCAATATGGAATCCGAATTTTCACCGGATGGCAGGCAATTTGACCATCTACTATCCGATGGCGAAATATTCCATGTAGGAAAACTAAGCGCCAAGGCAATTTCAGTTCACGGGCATACGCCAGCCGACATGGCCTACCAATTCGACGATGCAATTTTTATAGGCGATACGCTATTTATGCCCGATGTCGGTACTGCTCGTGCCGATTTTCCAGGTGGCGACGCCCGTCAATTGTACCGCTCTATCCGCAAACTGTTGGATTTTCCTGCGGAAACAAGATTGTTCATGTGCCACGATTACCCTCCTAACGATCGCTCAGCTCAATGGCAAAGCACGGTTGCGGAAGAACGCGCACACAATATTCATGTTCATGATGGCGTGAGCGAAGATGAATTTGTGGCCATGCGTACCAAACGCGATGCGACTTTGGAAATGCCGGTATTGCTACTGCCTTCCGTACAAGTCAACGTACGCGCGGGACAAATGCCTCCGGCGGAAGACAACGGCGTCACTTACTTTAAAATACCGATCGATGTAATCTAAAAAACTTTGAAATTAACGCCGGCAAACACAGATAATTTATGTTGCGTGATACGTTAATATCCCGTTGCAAGGACGTTATCTGTGTATGGGATATGTATAGAAAACGATCTTCTTATTTGGTACTACCGGCAAAGACATAAATTCAAGGTAACGGTATTATTAATCGACGATTACCTCAGATAAATTATGCAAATCAAATCCATGCTTTAAAAACCAAGCAAACAATGAATCATCCGGTATGGTTAAAGAAGAAAAAAATTTGCTGAAACCTGCTCTACTTGTGACTGTCAATCCGAAATATTGTTTTACCCACCAAATATACCGCCGAATATGACATAGCCAACGCCGGTATTAGGGATAACGCCATCACCAAAGGGCGCGCCAATGATCAGATCATCAAAGCCGTCACCATTGACATCACCAGCGTTATCCACTGAATACCCTGCTTGATCTCCTACAACTTCTCCATCAATACTGAATCCATTGATTCCATCCAAATTGGATAAATCCACTATGGCATCAAAACCTGAGGCTTTACCAAATAACACATAAGTGGTACCGCCACTGCCGGCATAGTAAGAACCGCCGATTAAATCATCGAACCCGTCACCATTAATATCGCCGGCACTCACACCATTCCCCAAATAGGAATTTTCTAATGCCCCATCCATTCTGAAACCATTACTTCCAATAAGGATTACCATTTACCGCAATCGTTGAATCCACGCCATCCGGAAAAACAATACTGGAACCGATTACCGCGTTTTCACCACAACCATGAGTGATAACCAGATAGTTTTCCGATTTTTGACCTTCAGTTATTTGCGGCGGCTCAATGACGGTATGCGCTTGGACATAACCAGTCAATACGATTAGTACTGACGCGCAGAAAATGACGAATCGCGGTAATAAAATGGGTTGCATAACTATCCTCCTTGTTAAGTTTTTTTTATTAAATTCAGAATAGTGAGATAGAACTGCGCGTTGCAGACTTGAAGGACAAATATAACGAAACCTTACTCCGTTCAGATAATTACTACCT
>CAADGS010000115.1 GCA_900696615.1 uncultured beta proteobacterium | reverse complement strand
GCCAATCTTTCGTAGCCGCATTCCACGGCCAGATCACCGCGCGCAATCATGATGCCCACATTTGGAGAATGCAGCAAAGAAAACAATAATTCTGGCAATTTTTCGAATGCGGCGCGCGTTTCTATTTTTAAAACAATACCGATTTTTTCGGCATTCAGTCGTTTCAGATGGTGCTGCAATAACTCGATGTCGGCAGGATTGCGAACAAATGAGAGTCCCACCATATCAGCATGTTGCACAATAAACTCAAGGTGTTTGATATCTTGCGCAGTCAGGCCATTCAACTGAAGCCGGCTATCTGGCAGATTAATACCTTTATTCGCTAATAATTTCTCGCCGCCTTCACGAGCCTGGGTTATTTCAACGACTATATTATTTTTATTGACACTGCGGACGATGCCGCCAATTCTACCGTCATCGATTAGGATGCGTTCACCTGGCTGCACATTTTGAAATATTTCCGGCAACGAACAGGAAATATTGGCTGCGTGCAATAACCGCCCATTGGTGTCGAACTGTGCCGGTTTACCTGGTAAAGGATCGCGCGTGATGATGAGGCTGTCTCCAATGTGTAGGCGGATCAACTCAGGCGCAGAAGGCAACGTATCAACAATTCCGGCAGAACCTATCCGGCGTGGATGCCCTGAAAAGGACGTGCGCAAGAGATTGAGTTTTATCTCGCGAGTAATATAAGTGGTCTGGCCGGATTCAGCCCAGAAACCTGCTCCAACTTGACCTGTCAGCCGCAAGGTGCGAGGGGAGCCTCTCGCATCAATTAATTCGATCGTATCGTTTGGCTTGACTTTTGCCAGCCAATTTCCTTGTATAGGAAGGCAAGCATCTGCAGGTGCCGGACTGGGAGAAGTATCGTTCGCGGAATGTAACCATATTCGCGCGGGCGAAATCACATTGCCGTAGAAGTCCCGCTGCGGTTTCCATTTAAGTACGGCCGGACCCGGAGCAATTTCACCGGTACGCAACTTGGGGCCGCCCAGGTCCATCATGATGCGGCAATTTCTGCCAGTTTCACGGCGCGCCAATTTGATTTGCTCGATCATCCGCATCCATACTTGGGGTGTATCGTGTGCGCAGTTAATTCGTGCGCAATCCATCCCGTACACGAGCATACTTTTGATTAACGAATAATCATCTGCCACTTCACTTGGCATCGTGACCATGATTCGTACCCGGCGATGCGTGGGCGGTCTGCCGAATAAACGACTGGTATGACTTTCAAGCAGGGGCATTCCCGTCGTATCTGGAGGGAGCGATATGTCTTCTGGTAATTTCTTACCCAGTGCGCAACTTAGAAGATCGATGATGGCATTGAGATTAGAAAAGACATGGGATTCCATTCGGCCTAGCGATGAAAGACCCACTGCCGCCAGTCTTTCTTGCAGAGGACGAATATCCTGCCGTCTCAAGCCCAAGTAATGAATCAAATTAATAGTGCTGGATAGATGAGAAGGATGAATAGGCTGTAATATGTTTGAAGACGCGTGCTCGAGCGCCAACAGCTCGCCGCGTAGTTCCACAAGCTCATGCAGCAAACGGGCGTACGGATGCATTTCTTCAGATCTGCATGAATCGGGTTGATGTTTCAACATATTCCTAACAAACTTCGGGGATTCGGAAATAGACCGAATAAATTATGGAAAATTAGCTTACTTGAATTCGATTGCAGGAATATGACAAGTCGCAATAATTTCACTGGTTTGAAAATTTATACTCCGCATACTGTAAAAAATTGAGCAACAAACCTAGTTGGAAATTATTTTAACTGAAGAGTTGATACAGACTGATAATCAATATTTGAAATAATGCCTTGGTTTTCGTATAGGTTCCTCGTATCATAGATAGTGTAACGAAGTTAGTTCCAATTTTGCTTAATCGTCGCATTACGCGCATTGCGTCAAATTCACCATTGTGGAGTTTTCAATGAAATTCAATACCCCTTTGCGTTACCAAGGAGGAAGAGACAAATTAGCGGGCTTCATGAAAATGGTTTTTGAAAAAAATAATCTATTAGGCGGGCATTATGTTGAGTCATCCACAGGTGGCGCGGCAATAGCGCTTAATTTACTTACTCACGGTTACGTATCCTGCATTCATTTGAACGATGCAAATCCTGCGGTATATGCTTTCTGGAGTAGCGTTGTCGATCAGCCTGAAGCACTTTGCAAAGCTATTCACGATGTAAAAATAACAAGGGAAGAATGGCAGCGACAAAGCAATATTTTAAATTTTCCTGAAAATCACAGCTTACTAGAAGTCGGTTTTTCAATTTTTTTCTTAACTCGAATTAATCCCTCAGGAATCTTGTGGGGCGTAACCGATGGCGGAGAAAGCCGGTGTGGACATTGGCGAGCGGATGCACGTTTTAATAAGATTGACTTGATACGCAGAATTGAGTGGATTGCACTGCATCGCTCAAACATTCGTCTTTATAATTTAGAAACGGCGGACATAATTAGAACCGTATTGCCGTTGCTTCCTGATAGCACGCTGATGTATATGGATTTTTATTCAGATAATGAGAAGCCATGGCATCAAGAACTGCACGTTTCGCGTACTTGCAGTCATTTGAACATTGCCGATCTGATCAAGGCGAATATTGCGCAGTATTGGATAGCTTCCTTTAGCTATACTCCCCAAGTTATGGAAGTGTATAAAAGTTACCCATTCATGATCTATCAAAACGCGCGAGATCGTTACAAAAGCGTTGAAACCCTATTTTTCTCTGAGAAGCTCATTATTCCCAACCTGGATAATTCATTGAATCTGAAGTCAGCTTGAGTAGCGCAAGTAGTCGATAAGCCTGATAGATTCCCGGAGTGAGTTGATTAACGCAAGTTGCTGCCATGGCCTCTTGTCAAATAATCTTCGGATTGCATTTCCATCAATCGTGAACATGTGCGCTCAAATTCAAAACTGACATCCCCGCCGTTGTATAACAAATGCAGCGGCACAGCGGCTGAGCAAAGGAATTTGACGCTGTGCTCATAGAGGGCATCGATAAAGGTGATGAATCGTCTGGCTTCATCGTTGTTTTCATTATTAAATTGCGGAATTGCGACCATGATGACGGTGTGGTAGGTTCTGGCGATGGTCAGATAATCCGCTGAACCCAATGGGGTTGCGCATAAGCGCTTAAAAGAAAATACGGCAACGCCGCGTGCCGCTTTGGGCACAAACAGTGTGCGGCCTTGTACAGTCAATTCTTCGCTGGGGACTTTGGCGCGATCCGCGATACTGCGATCGGTGAGGCGGAAAAAAATTGCCGCTAATTGTGCGGTTGTCTCTTCATTGATTGGGAAATAATAGGTTTGTGCGCCCCTCAAGCGGTTATAGCGGTAATCCACAGGACCTGCGAGTCGAATGATTTCGAGTTTTTCTTTGATTTGTTCGATAAAAGGCAAAAATCTCTGGCGATTTAAGCCATTCTCATAAAGATCATCCGGTGACCGATTGGATGTGGCCACAATAATCACACCTTGTGCAAATAATTCCTTGAACAATCGGGTTAGCACCATCGCATCGGCGATATCGGTGACTTGAAGCTCATCAAAGCACAGTAAAGTTGCTTCATTGGCTATTTTCCGTGCGACTGAAGGGATAGGATCATCATCACTAGTACGCCCGCCATGCCGGGCCCGCTCTTGCTTTGAGAAGTCATGCCACTGTTTGAGCCGAGCATGAATATCCAGCATGAATTCGTGGAAATGCACCCGCCGCTTCGATGCAATGGGGGCGGTGGCATAAAACAGATCCATCAGCATCGACTTGCCACGTCCTACGCCGCCAGAAAGATAGATGCCTCGCGGGATCGATTTACGACTGTTCAGCCAGCGGAATAAGCCAGCGGGCCACCTGAAATGAAAACCATCACGAATATTTTTTATTACGGGATAATCGATTAATTCGCGGTGTAAGCGCTCCAGCGCGGCAACCGCTTTCGTCTGATCAGCATCCGGCTTCAGTTCTCCGGCCTGCAACAGAACCTGGTATTCGCTTTCAGGACCGGTTTTTTGTAATGGTTGTGACATGGTTAGCGATGTGCATGGTTACTTCTTGTCAGGTATTGCAAATTTCGCTTGACCGGCCAGCCAGACCAATACCAAAACAGGTAAACCTAGTAATGCGGTAGTGATAAAGAAGTTTTCATAACCATAGGCATCGACAAATTGACCGCTAAAACCGGCAATGAATTTTGGCAGCAACAGCATGACCGAACTGAATAATGCGTATTGGGTAGCTGAATAGGCGGAATTGGTTAAACCGGATAAATAGGCGATAAATGCGCTGGAAGCAATGCCTGCTGAAAGATTATCGGCAGATATGGTAAAGATCAATCCACTGACGTCATGACCACGGCCTGCCAGCCAAACAAATAGCAAATTGGTAGCAGCCGATAATACGGCGCCTAGAAACAATGTGCGCATGATGCCGAGTTTTACCGTCAGGACACCACCGATCGCAGCACCGGCAATCGTCATGATGACGCCATACACTTTTGAAATGGTGGCAACTTCATCTTTGCTATAACCCATGTCCACATAAAAAGGATTGCTCATTACGCCCATGACGACATCGGAGATGCGGTAGATTGCGATGAGCGACAGGATCAGCAACGCTTGCCGTCCATGACGTACAATGAAATCCCTGAAAGGGGCGATTAATGCGCCATACAACCAAATCAGCAGGCTTTTGAAGCGCGGATGGAGATTCCACGTTGCGAGGGCTTGCTGTGCAATGCGTTCGTTATCGGAGATCAAATGATTGTAAGGAACATCCGGTTCACGGATGATCAGCGTGGTGGTGATGCCGACAGCCATGCTTGCGGCCATGACCAGATAAGCGAAGCGCCAGGGCAAGTGTTCGTAAGCCGCAGCAGAAGGATCGACTGACGCAGCAATCCATAATACGCCTGCCGATGCCAAAATCATGGCGATGCGGTATCCTGCCTGATAGGTAGCAGCCATGGCACCCTGCAGTTCGACCGCAACCGCTTCGATGCGATAGGCATCGAGTGCAATATCTTGCGTGGCCGAGGCAAAAGCGACGGCAAGCGCGAAGAATACCAATTGCGCCAAATCCACGACAGGATCGGTCAATGCCATGCCGACTAGTGCAACCGTGATAATTATTTGCGATAGCAATAGCCAAGCTCGGCGCCGTCCTAATAGCCGGGTCAGCAAGGGAAGTGGCAAACGATCGACGAGCGGTGACCATAACCACTTGAAGCTATAGGCTAAACCAATCCAGCTTAAATGGCCGATGGTCGCGCGGTCGATGCCCGCTTCGCGCAGCCAAAATGACAGTGTGCCTAAAATCAGCAACAAAGGTAATCCGGCGGAAAATCCCAATGACAGCATGCCCAGCACACGCGGGTGCGTATAGACTTGCCAAGCCTGTAGCCAGCCGGAAGATTCGCTGGATTTCATAAATTATAGTCGTAGTCGATAATCAATGGCGCATGATCTGAGAAGCGCTCAGCCTTATAAATCGATGCGCCAGACGCAGTTTGCGCGATGACAGGTGTGGAAATTTGATAATCGATACGCCAACCGACATTTTTGGCCCAGGCTTGGCCGCGATTGGACCACCAGGTGTATTGCTCAGGCTCGGAATTGAGGCGGCGAAAAACATCGACAAAACCAATGCTGTCGAATACATTCGACAGCCAGGCGCGCTCTTCCGGTAGAAAACCGGAATTTTTTTGGTTCGAGCGCCAGTTTTTCAAATCGATTTCCTTATGCGCGATGTTCCAGTCGCCGCACAAAATAATCTCGCGGCCACAAGCTATCAATGTTTTCAGCACAGGAAAGAATTGTTCCATAAAAAAGAACTTTGCGGCTTGACGGTGTTCGCCGCTCGATCCGGAAGGTAAGTAAATGGAAATAATACTCAGATTGCCAAAGTCTGCCTGAATAAAACGGCCTTCCGCATCGATTGCAGGGACACCGATACCTTCAATGATTTTATCGGGTTGCTTGCGGCAATACATGCCGACACCGCTATAGCCTTTTTGTACTGCACAATGGAAGTATCCTTGGTATGCGCCCGGTGAACGCATTTCTTCGGAGAAATCGGGCAACTGGGCTTTTAACTCTTGTACACATACAATTTCAGCCGATTGCGCGGCTAACCATGTAAAGAAACCTTTTTTTGCCGCTGCACGAATGCCATTCAGGTTAAGCGTTATAATTTGCATATTTTTAGGATCGATTACAGTTATGTCAGATTTCCGGCAGGCATTTATTCAGTTTGCTATTGAACGAAAAGTACTTTGCTTTGGCGAGTTCATTACCAAAGCAGGGCGCTTGTCACCTTATTTTTTTAACGCTGGATTATTCAACGACGGCGATTCATTGCGCAGGTTGGGCCAATTTTACGCCAAAGCGATCATTGCTGCAGCGCTTCCGTTTGATATGTTATTTGGCCCCGCGTACAAAGGCATTCCGCTGGTGAGCGCTATTGCCATTGCTTTGGCAGAAATGGGTCATAATTACCCATTCTGTTTTAATCGCAAAGAGGCAAAGGATCACGGCGAAGGTGGAATGCTTGTCGGCGCGCCGCTGCAAGGCCGTGTGCTGATTGTCGATGATGTCATTTCTGCCGGCACATCGATACGTGAATCGGTCGACTTGATTAAGACCGCAGGTGCGACACCAATCGGCGTAGTCATCGCGCTCGATCGTATGGAACGCGGTATCGATCAGTTATCGGCCGTTCAAGAAATCCGGAAAAATCTTGGGATTCCGGTAACATCTATTATTAATTTGAACAATTTAATCGATTTTTTGCAGTGTGGAGACGAGTTAACTCAGCACTTGCAGGCGGTGCGATATTATCGCGAACAATATGGCGTTTCTTGATAAACGCTTAAATCAACCACCCCAAAAACGAAAGCTTCCGGTATCCAGATGAACAAAATTGGAAGAAGGGTAATAGCCCACACCACCCGCTTGTAGTGCCATTGCCGCTGCACGTAAATCAGAAAGCCTGCGGCCTGGCAAACGGATATCGATAGCTTTTCCGTGCGTATGCAAGCTGTTTTTTGCAACGCCACCGCTTTGTGCTGCCAGCATTTGATTGGATGCGGGCGAGCGATAGGCGGAAATAACATGAAACTCCTGATTTGTACCCAATTTGCGTTGCAGCAGATGCAACATATCGAATAGTTCTGGATCGATGGTATAACGGTCGCCGGTACGGTGGTCACGCAATACGTGATTGATCTCACGCAGTGCGCCAGGGACATAGCGGCCGTTTGCCCAATAAACCTGGCGGACACGTTCGCCAGTATGTAAATTGAGAAAGCTCAGTTTTTTCTCAAAAGGTCGTTTTTGGGTAGCCGCATGGGCGGTTGCTGCGAAAGGCAGTGCAAGTAAGGTACAAGCGCTCAAACCTGTTTTTAAAAAAATGCGACGGCTTTGCGTCAGGTTGGTTTCTGATAAATTGTTTCGATTCAAAAACTTTTGTATCAGCATCGTATTTTTTCTCCGGAAAAATTTATGAGTATTGGTAAAAACAACTACCAGCCGGCATATTGCAATGCGCGTAAATCTCGGCGATAAATATCGGGTGAAAAATGAATTTGACCTTGTTCGTCAACCCAGGCCGTACTATACACCAAGTAGATGGGCATTTGTCTAGGTAAATGCACGGTTTTTGTTTTGCCGCTATCCATATCGGCAAGAAATTTATCCGGCAAGATTTGCTCGCCTAGTAAAAAAGCGGCCAATTCCAAAGGTTTTTCCAAACGAATGCAGCCGGAACTGAAAGTGCGGATATCTTTCTGAAACAATGACTTGGAAGGTGTGTCGTGTAGATATATGCTAAAGGAATTGGAAAACATGAATTTTATCCGGCCCAGTGCATTGTGCGTTCCCGGATCCTGGCGTAATACGTAAGGAAAACCTTTTTTAATAGCGTGCCAATCGACTGTGTCAGGATTAATGGATTCGAGAGTACGGTTATGGCCGGAATAAATCTTAAAACCGTTAGAAGTGAAATAATCCGGATTTTTTTGCTGCTTTGGCAATAAATCTTTGGTTGCAATGCTGACGGGTACCGTCCAGTACGGATTCAAGACCATGTGTGAGAGCGCACCATTAAAACTAGGGGTTGAGCGATAATCACGGCCGACAATAATCCGCATACTGAGTGGAGTGGTATCTTGTTTGACAGCGGTGAGTCTGAAACCGGCTGTATTGACCAACACGTATCGTTGGCCTAAATCTGCTGGGAGCCAACGCAAGCGCTCCATGTTGATGCGTAGTTGGCGTATTTTCCATTCGAGCGAGATATTTAATGCGCGGATAGTATTTTTTCCAATGATGCCGTCTGCGATTAAGCCGTGCTGAATCTGAAACGCTTTGATAGCGCTTACCAATGTATCATCGTATTGCAGACTGCCGCTGGGCGCTAAATGGTATACCGCAATTCCGTCAATGTCATAGGTCTGAGCCATACGCTGGCGAATCGAAGGGATGATCGCATCCGTTTCGCCCGGATGTATGCTTTTCGTCGCAGGAATAGGATTCCAATTGGCATGATTGTGCACAAGG
>CAADGS010000114.1 GCA_900696615.1 uncultured beta proteobacterium | reverse complement strand
GTAAACTCATGAACACGACAGACATCAAAACTTACATGCAATCCGTCGGACAACAAGCACGCGCGGCTTCCCGCCAGGTTGCCAAAGCGGATACAGCGACTAAGAACCGCGCATTGACTGCGATGGCCAGCGCCATCCGACGTGATGAGGCTTTATTATTGGCGGCCAATGCCAAGGATCTCGATAATGCCCGCGCCAAGGGCCTGGATGCTGCGATGATCGATCGTTTGGCTCTATCGGACAAAGCTGTGCGCACGATGGCGGAAGGCTTATTGCAAATTGCGGCGTTGGCCGATCCGGTGGGCGAAATCAGCGGGTTGAATTACCGCCCATCCGGTATTCAGGTAGGAAAAATGCGCGTGCCGTTGGGCGTTATTGGCATTATTTATGAAGCGCGCCCGAATGTAACGGCAGATGCAGCAGGGCTATGCCTGAAAGCAGGCAATGCGGCAATTTTGCGTGGCGGATCCGAAGCCATTCACAGCAATCAAGCCATCGCTGCCTGTGTGAAAGAAGGCCTGCGACTGGCCGATTTGCCGGAGGCGGCGGTACAAGTGATCGAAACGACCGATCGTGCAGCAGTTGGAGAGTTGATTACGATGAAGGATTTTGTCGATGTTATCGTACCGCGTGGCGGCAAAGGACTGATAGAACGAATCGCCAATGAGGCACGCATCCCGGTAATCAAGCATCTGGATGGTGTTTGCCACGTATACATTGACGATCAAGCAAATTTCGACAAAGCCATCAACATTGCCGATAACGCCAAAACGCAACGGTATGGCACCTGCAATACCATGGAAACATTGCTCATTCATACTGACATTGCACAAAAACTATTACCGGTATTAAGCAAGATCTATTTCGATAAAGGCGTGGAATTGCGCGGCGACGATGCTGCCCGCCAAATCGCCCCGCAAATGAATGTAGCCACCGAGCAGGATTGGTATGAAGAATATCTGGCACCGATTCTAAGTATCCGCATTGTCAACGGGTTGGATCAAGCAATCGATCATATTACGAAATATGGCTCGCAACATACCGACGCGATTGTCACCGAAAACTACAGCCGGGCACGCCGTTTTTTGCGCGAAGTCGATTCCAGTTCGGTGATGGTCAATACTACTACCCGTTTTGCGGATGGATTCGAGTATGGCCTGGGTGCCGAAATCGGTATTTCGACAGACAAAATCCACGCACGTGGCCCAGTCGGGCTGGAAGGTTTAACCAGTCAGAAATTTATCGTACTGGGCGATGGCCAGTTAAGACAATAAATAACTTTACCTAACGGGACGAGGAATGCTTTGCCAAGAAGACTGCTATGACACGTATTATTGAAATAAAAATTCCCGATATCGGTGATTTCAAGGATGTTCCGATTACTGAAATACTTGTTGCGCCTGGCGATAGTGTTGCAAAAGAAACAT
Organism: uncultured beta proteobacterium; assembly: GCA_900696615.1. Taxonomy (GTDB): domain Bacteria; phylum Pseudomonadota; class Gammaproteobacteria; order Burkholderiales; family Nitrosomonadaceae; genus Nitrosomonas. The sequence goes on along the minus strand of CAADGS010000114.1, from coordinate 15,435 downwards.
CGCTGATTACGCTGGAAACAGACAAGGCATCGATGGAAGTGCCATCCCCACACGCCGGATTAGTACAGGAAATCAAAGTCAGAACGGGCGATAAAGTTTCCGAGGGTACAATCATACTGACTCTGGCATTGGCTGACCAACCTGAAGATTCAGTGCACTCTCAAACCGAAATACACATCACTGAAAAACCGGCATCCCCAAATACCGCGCCCATCCCTACGACAGTGGCTGCATCCCCCGAATCCGTAGCATCGGGCGATATCCACGCGGATGTAGTCGTTCTCGGGGCCGGCCCAGGTGGTTATACCGCCGCCTTTCGTGCGGCTGATCTGGGAAAAAAAGTAGTGTTGATTGAACGTTATCCGACACTGGGTGGTGTATGCCTGAATGTTGGCTGTATTCCATCCAAGGCTTTGCTGCATGTAGCAAAAGTCATTACGGAAGCAAAAGCGGTTGAAGCGCACGGCATTGTTTTTAGTAAACCCGAAGTTGATCTGGACAAATTACGCAGCTGGAAAGCTTCAGTTATCAGCAAATTAACCAAAGGATTAAAAGCGCTGGCTAAACAGCGCAAAGTAGAGATCATCCAGGGCACGGGCAAATTGATTACGCCCCATTCGATCTTAGTTGACACGCCTTCAGGCCAGAAAACCGTTTCGTTTAAAAACTGTATTATCGCTGTCGGCTCCAGCCCTACCCGCATTCCGGGTTTCCCTTATGATGACCCGAGATTGATAGATTCCACGGGAGCGCTTGAATTGCAAGCAACGCCTGAACGCATGCTGGTTATCGGCGGTGGCATTATCGGCCTTGAAATGGCCACCGTCTACGATGCCCTGGGTAGTAGAATCAGCGTGGTGGAATGGATGGATCAATTGATTCCCGGTGCTGATGCCGATCTGGTCAAACCATTGTTCCGCCGCATTAGTAAGCGCTACGAAGCAATTTATCTCAAAACCAAAGTTACTAAAATCGAGCCAAGCAAAGCAGGATTAATTGTCACGTTTGAAGGTGAACAGGCACCGCAACCGCAAACTTATGACAATATTTTGGTAGCGGTCGGGCGGCGCCCGAACGGGCGCACGATCGGCGCGGAAGAAATCGGCATACAGCTCGATGGAAGCGGATTTATTACCGTTGATCAGCAAATGCGTACCAATTTGCCGCATATCTTTGCAATTGGCGATATCGTCGGTGAGCCGATGCTGGCGCATAAGGCTTCATATGAGGGTAAGCTGGCTGCTGAAATCATTGCCGGACATAAAGTTATCTTCGATGCACGCACAATTCCTTCCGTGGCGTATACCGATCCTGAAATCGCTTGGATGGGATTGACTGAAAAAGAAGCCACCAAACAAGGCATCGATTGCGACAAAGCCAGCTTTCCGTGGGCTGCAAGCGGGCGTGCGATATCCATGGCACGCGAAGAAGGATTGACGCAATTGCTGTTGGATAAAAAAACGCGCCGTATACTGGGTGCCGGTATGGTAGGCATCAATGCGGGAGAATTGATCGCAGAAACGGTTCTGGCACTGGAAATGGGAGCAGATATGCAAGATATCAGTTTATCCATTCACCCGCATCCTACGCTCTCAGAAACCATATTGTTCGCGGCAGAGATGGCGGAAGGAACTATTACCGATCTCTTCATACCAAAGCAATAAATTATCCATGCCAGAAATAATGACAATTGTTGGTTAATAATAAATTAATTTAAAAATCATGACCTCAAATATAAATTTTTCTTCCTTATTCATTGTATTAATCTTTCTAGCCAGCCTGAACGGCAATGCATTCGCAACGCATATTTCCCAGCCTATTCTTGACAATCCTAAAGCGCAATATCGTATTGGCGAAACGGTCGCATTATATGGATGGGTTGAATATAACGCACAACCCGCGCCGGAAGTTTTACTCAACTTCAAACTAACGCGACCGGATGGTACCGTTGCCGCAGATCAATCGTATCAGAGCGATGCCAATGGCCGCTTTGAATTCAAGTTTGATACGCACAAGGAAAAACCAGGAAATTATCAACTCATTATTACTTCGCACTGCTTGGAAATTCATCGCTATGCTTGCACCTACAAAACTCAAACGTTATCGATAGATTTGACAACCCCTTAACTCGATCTGGCTTCGCACAATCGCTGCGCTTCCTTTGACCGCATTGACATATCACGATGTATTTAATCAGGCAACATATCGTGTTAGTAATAATTCTGTCATGTCATACCTAATAAAATTAAAATAAATTACTTATGAGAATTAGCGTGCTGCATTCACCATTAACATATATCAATTACAAAAACCTTATCAGCATTTTCGCACTTCTCTTATTTTCGGCCTGCGATGACCATGAACAGAGACTGGCGGAACGCGAAGCACGTATTAGTGCCAGAGAATCCGAGCTGGTTACATTATTTGCCGAATTGGTAGAACAAAAGAAGTCATTGGAAAAGAACGAGTCCGATAAAATTCTTGAAAATAGCGAGGATCCCCCCCAAATCGCCTCTAATAATTGTTCATGTGAACTACCCAATGCCGATGAATCCAACCGGGAAACTGCAGTTAATACTGAAACCAAAACACTGCTAGGTGAACTCGAGTATGTGCATCTCGATCCCCCGGGATTGGCATTCAGTGCGCGCATCGATACCGGTGCCCGTACGTCTTCGTTGAATGCGATAGATATTGTTGAATTTGAACGAGACGGAAAACCTTTTGTGAAATTCAAAATGCATCATCCACAAAGCGGGGAATTAATTGAGCTTACCCGAAGATTACGCCGTCACGTGCGCATCAAAGAGCGCGGTGACAAAGAAGCACAACGGCGGCCAGTTGTCAGAATACGTGTTATGCTCGCGGACATTAATGAACAAATCGATTTCACATTAGAAAACCGCAGCAAATTCAAGCATCAAGTACTGATCGGACGTAATTTGTTGAGTGATCTTGCAATCGTAGATGTCAGTAAAAAATTTATAACCGCAAAAACTGACAATTCAGATTCAATAGGTAAAAAATAATGCACACAAACCTTCGATTCTACCTTCTGGTTATTTTGATCATGGGGCTTGGCGTAGGTTTGATCTTATACAAACATTTCATTTTGGGATTTCCATTATTACCGGATGACAAAACTCCGGTCTGGACGATCGAAGCCAAGATCGATTTTAGTGCGCGCGGTGGTCCAGTGGTGGTATCTTTTGCTTTACCTCCCGAAACTCCGGACATCGCTATCATCAAAGAAGATTTTGCTTCTCCAGATTACGGTTTCAGTGAGCTCGCCTCCCCTTCAGGACGCCGTGCGCAATGGAGTAAAAGGGCTGTAAAAGGCGCACAAACCACTTATTACCGCCTAAGTTTGTATGAAACGGATCAAATCACTTCTTCCATTGCAGCCGATCTTCCATCCGAACCGGAAAAGCCGGAATTTGACGAAGTACTCAATACAGCTGCGATTACATTGCTGGATCAAGTACGCAACCGATCAGCAAACACAGAAATATTTACGCGCGAATTGATTACTGCGTTAAATTCCAAAGTGCCTAGCCAGAATCAAAGTCTGTTGCTGAGTGAACGTTCCAGTGACGATTACAAAACGCACTTGATTATTAATTTGCTTGCAATGGAAGGCATTAGCGCCCGCATCGTTCGCGGTCTTTATTTAGAAGATGGCCGTCGCAGGCAATCATTGACCAACTTTGTAGAAGTGTATATTGGGGGACAATGGCTCCTGTTTAATCAAAACTCCGGCATACATGGCAAACCGGAAAATTTCTTGATCTGGCAGCGAGGCGATGAATCTTTGCTGGATGTAGTGGGCGGCAAGAATTCTCAAATTTCGTTTTCGATCATTAAAAACCTTCAATCCACGAGAAATCTGGTAGTGCGCGACAGCATGAGCAAACAGGCCGGAATTATCGATTTTTCTATTTACAGTTTGCCCATTGAGCAGCAAAACGCATTTAAAATGATTCTGTTACTACCGATCGGTGCACTGATTGTGGTCATTATGCGCCTGCTGATCGGCCTTCGCACTTCCGGCACGTTCATGCCTATTTTGATTGCCTTAGCGTTAATACAGACAACATTACTTACTGGCATTGTCATCTTTCTGACTGTAGTCGGTACGGGACTATTAATCCGTTCGTATTTATCACGTCTGAATCTATTGTTTGTAGCGCGAATATCGGCGGTTATCATCGTGGTTATCGTCATCATGGCAAGCATCAGTATCATTAGTAACAAACTGGGACTCGATCAAGCTCTGACTGTTACTTTCTTCCCGATGATCATTCTGTCTTGGACCATTGAGCGTATGTCAGTGCTGTGGGAAGAAGACGGCCCAAGGGAAGTGTTGATCCAGGGTGGCGGTAGTCTGCTGACTGCTGTCATTGCCTATCTGTTTATGAGCAATCGCACCATAGAATATCTGAGTTTTAATTTTCCAGAATTGATGCTGGTGAATCTGGCATTCATTTTACTCCTGGGTCAATATACCGGTTATCGGCTGTCCGAACTGTATCGCTTTCATTCACTGGAAAGGCGCAATGTTTCTGGCAAGCCCTAAAAAGCTCAGAAGCTTTGGCATCATCGGGATGAACCAAAGGAACTTTGGCCTGATATCCCGGTATAATCCGCGTCATTTATATCCGCTGGTCGATGATAAATTAAAAACCAAGCTGTTGGCACAACAAGCCGGTATCACTGTACCCAAACTACTCGGCACGTTGCATTATCAGCATGATGTGAAACTGTTGAAAGAAATACTGGGACCCTATAACCAGTTTGTCATCAAACCTGTAAAGGGCAGTGGAGGTAAGGGCATATTGGTAATCGTCGAGCACGATCACAATCTATATTTTAAACCCAGTGGCGATGCCATCCAGCTAGTCGATATAGAACGCCATGTTTCCAATATTCTAAGCGGTCTTCACAGTCTCGGCGGCAAGCCTGACAGTGTCATGATTGAATCGTTGATCCAACTGGATCCGGTTTTCTCCGGCTACAGTTACGAGGGCATTCCCGATATCCGCATCATCGTTTTCCGTGGTTATCCCATCATGGCGATGCTGCGATTGACCACTCATGCCTCCGATGGCAAAGCCAATCTACATCAAGGCGCAGTGGGTGTGGGCATCGATATTGGAACGGGTGGTGCATTACATGCTGTGCAATTTGGTGAAACGGTTTTGTATCATCCTGACACACGGAAGACATTCTCGGAACTTTTTATTCCTCATTGGGACAAGCTGCTTCAATTGGCCGCCGCTTGCTACGAAATGACCGGCTTGGGTTATTTAGGCGCAGATCTGGTATTGGACAGAGACCAAGGTCCTATGATCATTGAACTGAATGCTCGTCCCGGATTATCCATTCAAGTAGCTAATTATGCCGGATTGGCTCCAAGAGTTGCTGTCATTGAAACACTCAAGACTATCGACCCGGATCCGCAAGCCCGTGTCATTTTCAGTAAAAAACAATTCTCTACAGCTTTAAATCCGCATGCACTGCGCTTGCAACACACGCGCTGCGATGACCCCCGTTGATATTTCTTGTTTGAATTCGTTATTGGACAGGATGATCGCCATGACATGATTGGACAAGTATCACGGAAAAATCCCATCACCTTGCAGGCGCGGGATACATTAACAAGTTCGTCTGTCAGATCGGGCTCTACTAACATTATTTTTGTGTCAAACAATCGAATACTTACATAAGTCTTAAATATATACGCCGGTGACTACCGTCATTGCTAGGCGCTATACACGAATTCGCATAATCATTCGTGTAATCGAATTGCATGTGGGAAAAATCGCATAGCGACAGGACGCGTGTTTTACATCGCAGCATAAAATTGTAACCATTGGCCTTATCCATAACCATGTTTTGTTTTCCCGTTCTTGGGTCAATAGCGGCAATTTCACTGCGCCCATTCTTTACAGCAGAATATCTCGAATCCGTTCCATTTTTTAAATAATTCATTGAATCTTCGTTCGAGTAATGTTGATAAGACACAGCAGAAACTTTAAGTGCCTTCATAATGCTCTCATCAGTCATTTCCAGGTAAATACCATATAAATTTCTTGCAATGTTATCCATGAATTTGATTTTAAATAAAAGCGAACCATTATCGGCTTCTTCGATAGCAACCCACGCATTTGTTTTATGGCCGTTTACTGGTATATCGTTTACCAAAAACGTTATCTTAGTCATAACCGCCTCTCAATCATAATTTAAGTAAAGAATAAATTTGTGGGTTAACTATAAGTAAAAAGAAAAGGTTAATTGTTAATAAAATGTAAATTCTTTGTAAAAATTAATGTAACTTTCATCGCAAAGTAATTGAGATCGAGTTACTCTCAATATATTTTTTTATTCCCATTCAATTCACAACCATAAAATTTCAGATATCAATTGACGGAGGCAGTTATGAAAGCAATATATTTTGAGCAAGGCGGTCAAGCCAGTGTATTACGCTATTCCGACGTTAATAATCCGAGTCGCTGCGGTATTGACCAGGTGTTAATTCGTCTCATGTCTATTGGCATCAATCCTATCGATACAAAAATCCGATTGGCGCCAGAACGTTTTCCAGTTAATTTTCCTGTGATTCCAGGTTGTGACGGTGCGGGAATTGTAGAAGCTGTGGGGAGCAATGTGCAAAATTTCAAACCTGGAGATGAAGTTTATTTCTCACAACCAGGATTTAATAATCGCCAAGGTACTTATGCGGAATATGTCGTTGTTGACGCAAGCCTGCTTGCATTAAAACCGCAATCTTTATCATTTGCCGAAGCTGCTGCAATCCCGCTGGTTTTCATAACAGCATGGGAAGCATTGCATGATCGAACCCATATGAATAGCGGGCAAAAAATATTGATACATGCCGGTGCCGGTGGTGTAGGTCATGCTGCAATTCAGTTGGCGAAGCTGGCTGGTGCGCATGTAATCACCACTGTTAGCAGCGACGAGAAAGCGGATTTTGTAGCAAGACTGGGCGCCGATAAAATTATCAATTACCGCACTCATGATGTCGTTGCGGAAGTGATGAATTGGACCGAAGGAAAAGGTGTTGATATTGCTTTTGATACGGTCGGTGCAAATATATTACAAAGCTGTTTTGATTGTGTGAAATATTACGGTGATGTCGTAACGATCCTACAGCCAAACTCAGAAACGAATTGGAGCGATGCCAGGATACGTAATGTACGCTTCAGCTTTGAAATGATGTTAACGCCAGTTTGGATGGAAATGGAGCAAGCGAAATTACATCAAGCAGAAATACTAAAACAATGCGCCATACTCTTTGAAGAAAATAAATTAATCGTAGAGATTGCACGCACTTTTAACTTGGAAGAAGCGGCCGCTGCGCATAATTTTCTGGAACAAAACCATCCCATTGGCAAGCTTGTTTTATCTGTAGACTAAATTTCATTAAAGCAATTTGCCTGAAAATCCAAAGTAAAGGATTGCTCTGCTTACTTCTATCCGCAAATTAATCCGCAATTGCTCGAAACCGATTAGATTAGATTCGTGATAAATCATTATTACCCGCGAATCTAATCATTTCTGTTTATATCTCACTTGTCAGCAAAAAGCTATCAGCCGCATTCCTACAATTTTTTTGCGAGCGACACACTGATCAGAATCAACGCACACCCAGTGCAGATTGAAAAAGATTAGCTGTTGCCTGTCCGCTGGCTTGCTTTACGTAATCTGTGATGACGGGAATGAATTTACCCACCATATCGGGGGAAAGATCTAATTGTTGGAATGATCCAGCAAGTGCCGCAACCCCGCCTAAAGTACTATCTGCCCCGCCCATTAAAGAGGATAAACTGCCGGCTCCTGCTAAATTAGGGGCAGCGCCCAGCATTGTATCCATCCCCGGGACGGATTTCGATAATGTGGCAAACGCTTGTGGATCCATATTACCTTGTGCGGCCTGAAAAATTGCTCCGGCTCCCCCTAAAGCTTGCTGTGGAGACACACCTAGACGATGTGCCAAAATATCGACTAAACCTATTTGATTCATACTAGCCGTGGTTGCAGCAGCTGTGGTTGTGGCTGCGCCAGCAACCCCAGACCCCATCATTTGCGCACTACTCTCTGCGGCGCCTAATGGATTGGCCGGACCGCTCGTACCCGCACACCCCGCAATTGCTACCAACATTATTATAGAACTCAATTGAATATAACTGATTTTATTCATAATAACTCCTTGTAAAAGATGAAAAGCTATTAAAAAACTCGATGCTTCGATTACTAGCATGCCATTAATGGCGAACTAAAGCTATATCATACATGCATTTGTTTTAAACTCTTCACATCGCTGTCATCATATTTTCATATTTAACGCTTAAGCTTGCGATCATATTAAAACTTTAAAGGAAAAAACGATGTATTGTGTAATTAAAGAATGGCCCAATAAAATGGCAACCTTAATGACGGAAGACGGTGTGGTGCTGTGGACATTCAGTAATGTTGATGAAGCTCGAAAAGTTTGGCAAGATTGGTGTTCTTTACAAAAAGAAAATATGGCAAATCCAATCGAGCCTCAGAACATTTGAAGATACGCCACCTTAAATAACTCCCCGCGCATTTGGCATCAGAATCCTAGGCAATTTACTGCCTGGTTTTACGTTTTTCTTCCATAATTTTTTACTGCAATCCCCCCAAACCTCTTTAATGCTCTTAAAATGAGCGCTTTAATCAGTTACCAGGTGGGTTTAACATGCATTCCAACTTACCGCCTACGCTTCGTTCATATCAGCAGATAAACAAAAAAAAATTAAGCAGTGCATCCGATAAATCCGGGCTTCCCCCAGGTACATTGATACATGTCGGAGAACGGCATGAATCAAAAAGTAAAATTTCAGTCACGCAATATAATGCGGATACATTGGTGCGGCACGAAATCAATTCAATTGAAGAATTAAGACATCTTAAAAAAACCGGGGTAATAACTTGGGTAAATGTCGATGGCTTAAATGATACCCGTATCGTGGAGAGTATTGGTCAGGAATTAAATATTCATCCTCTCGTACTGGAAGACATACTGAGTACGCACCAACGCCCAAAGCTGGAAGAATACGAAGACTTTCTTTACATGGTCATCAAAGGAATCGATCTCAATCAGGAAAAAAATTTTAGTTTACGATACGAGCAAATCAGCATCCTATTATTGACCAATTACGTTATCACTTTTAAAGAGAAAGCCGACGATACATTTAATCCCATTTATCACCATTTACAGAACCATAATACTCGTTTACGGCAATTCGGTAGTGACTATCTGGCTTATGTCATTCTCGATACCATCGTCGATGAGTATTTCGTTGTGGAAGATAATCTGGATGAGATTATGGATCCGCTCGAAGAACATATCTTGTTCAATTCCAATAAAGAAATGCTGCAAACACTGCAGCAAATCCGACGCGGCTTGATTTCCATGAAGCGAAATATCGCTCCGTTACGTGAATTATTGGCCACAATTTTACGAAGCGACAATTCTCTATTTCACGAAAAAACATTACGATACTACGGCGATGTTTATGATCACGTACTGCGTGTGACGGATTCGCTCGAATCTTTCCGAGAGAGAATCTCCGCCATGCACGATATTTATCTTACAAGCATCAGCAATAAACTCAATGAAACGATGAAAATTCTAACGATTTTTGCATCAATATTTATACCTTTGACGTTTATTGCCGGAATTTATGGAATGAACTTTGAATACATGCCAGAACTAAAGTGGCGTTGGGCTTACCCTATGATTTGGGTCGTTTTTATCGCGATCAGTGCCGGCTTATTAATTTTTTTCAGAAGAAAAAAATGGTTATAGCAGGCTTTTGATTTCGTAAAGCATTTACGGTTATCGCTGGAGTTACCAAACGGTTGTGCTTATAATCGTATCCAATTTATTTTGAAAAACCTCAATAAGGAGAATGGTTTGCTCTTAACACGTGACGATCGCAAAATCAGTATCATTGGCGGCCTACTCTTGTTAGGATTGACTTTAACCACTGGTATCGCTGTATACAGTGCGATGCGACAACAAATCGAATCCGTTTTGGGAAGGGGTTTAGGAGTCGCTTTACAAGGTAAAGCACTTTTAATTGAAACTGAAATTGAAAAAGGATTGGAAGATACGCGTACCTTGGCACTTCGTCCCTTTATCATTCAATCAATGCGCGAACTAAGTACTCAACCAAATAATGAAAATGCCCAGAACGATCTGATCCGGAATATTAACTCACTCATGCTGGCCGGCTTCTCCGCCGCGATGGTCAAAGATATACAAGGTAAAACCTTATCCCAAGCAGGACGCTTTTCCACTAATCAATCTCACATTGTACCGCTTAATAAGTATCCCAACACATTCCTCGTATGGGATGAACAAAGTATTATTTTGCGCACCAGTAAAGAAGTTGTTGATGAAAATATGTACCGTCTTGGCAGCATTACGACAGAAATTGCATTACCTCAATTGACGCGAAGACTCAGCGAGATAAGATCGATTGGCGAAACGGGTGAATTCATGTTATGCGCACCGCCACTGCGAGGCAAGCTGGAAATGGCTTGTTTGATAAGTCAGACTGATGGTGTGACATTCAAATCATTAAAGCGTGTAACGGAAGGCGGCGTGTTGCCGATAAGCGATGCGCTAGATGGGAAGAATGGTGTTATTGCCGTAAAAGATTACCGGCATATACCGGTAATCGAAGCCTATGCACCGCTTCATGCCATCGGTTTAGGCATGACTCTGAAGCTGGATGAAGAGGAATTGTTCAAACCGGTAAACGAAGAATTGAAAATTATCATTCTTTACCTGGTAGGATTAATTTTTGCGGAAATATTCATATTAAACTGGTTTGTCAGGAAGCTTATAAAATCCGAGAGAGAGGCGCGCAGTGCCAAAGAGACCGCCGAGCAATTTTCAATTGAGTTGAGCCACAAGGAAATTGAACTTCGTGAACGTTTAAAAGAGATTACTTGCCTTTACGAAATTCGCCGCAGCATGGGATTGGAATTATCAGTCGATGATGTTTGTCAGCAAATTTTCGAACATCTGATTCCAGCGATGCAATATCCGGAATCTGCATCAGCAATGATAGAAATCGATGGCAGGCGAATCACCCCGCCCAATCATAATTTAAATTTAATTCACGAATTACAATCGGATATTCTTGTCAATGGAAAAGTTTGCGGCCGCCTGAGTGTTTTCTATCCCGAAGACAGGCCTTTTTTATTAAACGAAGAACAAAGACTTATCGATGCTATTACAAGCGATCTCGCAAGATGGCTGGAACGCAAACAAATCGACGGATTATTGCGAGTACGTCTCAAAGAAATTACCTGCCTTTATGAGATACGCCGAAGTTTAGGACTAGAATTATCGATTGATGACGTCACACAAAATATATTTGCGCAACTGATTCCCGCCATGCAGTTTCCGGAAATAGCGACGGCGGTTATCGAGATAAATGGCAAGCGCTTCACTTCCAACGGCAATCATAATCGAAATTCCATCAACAAAGTCGTACCTAAGATCTCTCCTGCCGAGGAGAAAGTATGCTTTGAATGTTATCGGAAAAATGATGCAATCGGATTTGTATTACAGTCAAAAATTAGTGTAAATGACAGAATGTGCGGTCATTTAAGCGTGTTTTACCCCGAGGATAAGCCATTCCTGATGCCGGAGGAGCAGCGCCTCATTGATGCCATTGCCGATGATCTGTCAAAGTGGCTTGAGCGCAAACAAGTTGATGAGCAATTGCGTGAACGGCTAAAAGAAATTACTTGTCTTTATGAAATTCGTCGCGGTATTGGGATGGAATCGTCTATCGATAATGTTTGCCAAAATGTTTTTGAACACCTTATTCCTGCTGTGCAATATCCTGAGTTTGCTACTGCAGTCATTGAATTGGACGGTTGGCGCTACGCTTCGGCGAAATATGGACTAAATCTTGCCCATCAATTACCATCAAAAACTAAAATTATCGATAGAGCCCGCGGCCAACGGCGACCAGAGCGCGATCCTGCGTGTACTTGCTGGTCAACGATTAACGTTAATGGCAAAATCATTGGTCAATTACGCATATTTTATCCTACTGATAAACCCTTTTTTGTACCGGAAGAGCAAAAGCTCGTCAATGCCATTGCTAGCGATCTTGAAAGCTGGATGGAACGAAAACGTCTTGAACAAGCGTTAGTTTTTGTTGCAGAAGAACAGGCTCATACGATTGGTCAGGAACTGCATGATAATCTTGGACAGCAGATTGCGGCTATCGGTTATCAAGCTCGGGCATTAGAAAAGCAGATTGTTAACACAGGTAACGTAAATATGGCAACGGCTGCGGCTTCTATTGCTTCGCAAGCGCAAATAGCTGTTATACAAATCAAACAGATCGCACAAGGATTACTACCTTTTGAATTAGAGGCCGATGGCCTGATCTCTGCCTTGCAGAATTTGGCGGCGAGAATCGCATCTACCTATACCATTGATTGTAGTTTTTCCTGTAAAGATGACATTGCAATTAATGATAATAACTTGGCCCTCAATTTATATCGAATTACCCAAGAAGCCGCAAACAATGCCATTCGTCATGGCAAGGCGCAACACCTTATTATATCGTTGAGCAGTCAACAAGGCGTATTACGCTTATCAATTTGCGATGATGGCGGTGGTTTTGTCGGCATTGATACCAGCCAGAAATCTATTTCCGGAATGGGAATTAAAATTATGCAATATCGCGCCAAGCAATTGGGTGCAAAACTGGAATTCCTACCACGTAGTGAAGGCGGCACTGAGGTGCGCTTAGAAATGCGAATTATTTAAGAATGTCGAATGCTAAGGCAAAAGTAATGTTGGTAGATGATCATGCTATGTTGCGACATGGCATGGCGATGCTCATCAATATGGAACCTGACATGGAAGTGTTTGCAGAAGCAGGCGATGGAAATGAAGCATTAGCAATACTCAAGAAAAGCGGCCCGGTTGACATCGTTTTATTGGATGTTACGCTTAAAACAGTATCAGGATTTGAAGTAATAAAGAGTATGCACGCATTGATTCCCACACTTCCCGTACTTTTTATTTCCATGCACGACGAGTCAATTTATGCCGAGCGTGCATTACGGGCTGGCGCCCGGGGCTATGTAATGAAACAGGAACCTGGGGAAATTTTACTCACAGCAATTCGTGAAGTGCTAAAAGGTAATGTTTATCTTAGTAAACAAATGCACGAGAAGGTATTAAAACGAATGGTTGCTGGCAGTGCTGAGCCTGAACAATTGATCAATACTCTTACTCCAAGTGAATTTGAAGTGCTGCATCTTATCGGTCAGGGTCATAGCAGCCAAGAAATTGCAAAATTACTTTGTCGCAGTATCAAAACAATCGAGACACACCGCTTCAATATTCGTACCAAGCTAAACTTGAAGGACGGGGCCGACTTGATCCGCTATGCTACTCGGTGGATCTCTGAAGAGCACTAACAGAGGGTCAAAGCAAACAAGAAAAACCAATTTATCATGCCTAGCAAGTAAATTGCGCGACTCTGAAATGGACAGCCACAAGAAATCCGCGCTCTATGTACCTTAAAAATTCAATGATCACCTTTAGAAACGTTTTCTTGATCAGATTTCTCTGCTTGCTTTTTCCATTTCTCGTAACATTCCAGACCACAATAATACATAATATAATCTGTAGCCTTAACACTACTGGCTTCAGATATCGGTATTTCTTTGAAACATACTTCACAAGACACTTTCTCAGGTTCGATAAGTTTATTCCGCTCTATCATATCAATCTCCTCGCTTATATTTAAAATCGTTCTAATTGATTCATCAGCTAACTTAAGACAAAATTTATCACGAGTTTGCATTAAGGTTAAGGCTTAGCATGAATCTTTTAATCAAACTAGAAATTACAAGTTTGCAAATTTGAGGTATTACTTCACAGCTTCGACCAGAACACATTCCTGGTTATCAGTCAAATCATCGCAAACTCGTTTTATCGATTGTATAGGAGCCTCCCAGGCAATCACATCAATTTTTGATGTATGCTCATCCAAAGCGCTGTAGCGGCGTTATTCGAAACTGAGTCGTTCGTGTCGTTTAATTAAACCCGGATCAACTACATCATCAGCGCCACTTTCACCATGAATTCACTTGAATATTGCTTGCGTTTCTTACTCATCTCATTGCTCTTCTTAGCGCAATATCAGAGCTTAACTGCTTGTTCAGTTTTTGGGGAAGACTACAGCCTTCCTCATCAGATGATAAGAAACCAACTCATAGAACCCTCAAATTTGCTAATTGTTAAAGTTTATATTTAATTATGAATATTAATTCTTCAAGATTAGCTAATGATCCAGGATCAATCGATAATTTGAATTCAGTATCCAGTTTAATATCGCTATTGTTGCCTCGGCATAATTTCAACTCACTGCTTATTTTTGACAAGCTAACTGCATCCTCATCAATGTTTATCGAATAAGAGTTTGGATTATTCTTAACTTGAGCAATGAACATAACCTCTTCTATGGCTGTATTCGTAAATACCTGAGTCAAATATGGAAGTCTGGATTTTCCAATTGTTAGCTTAACAGAGCCATTTTTCTTAAGTAATTGCCATTCATTTGATAAGTCGTGCCTCATATTCAACATACTATGTAACCCCGTCTCATTCAACGCTTGCTCAATATTCTCAAGCTGCTTGGATACAGATTTTGTTGCGGCCAATTTAAGTCGTTCGCCACCTTCACACGCAGTGTATTTCAGATGGATAACAGCATCGGCAATCGTATGGTAGTCATATTGACGGATTTCCGGTAATTCCAGGCGCCATTTGCTGATAGCACCAGCGCCTTCAAATGGTAGATAGCGCTCATCCTTGAAATTAAGCTCAAACATGCCACTATCATTCTGGGCTGAACTTACAGCTACCGCACTGATCGGAATAATATAAGTACTAAAACGATCATCCGTTTCATCGATATTCTCTTCGTATCCCTTGCCACCTATCGCCGTGTTGCGGAATTTATTCTCCAACAAACTCAGCGTTGCATTGATACCGGTATAAGGACCGGCAACACAGGGAATTGAAAGCGATACTGATTTAATGCGGCGCTTGTATTGACCCGGGTAATCGAGATCAAACAGCACTTCCGGGATGACAAATTCACATTTTCCGGTTTCCCTTAATGCTATCAGTGCCAAAGGATCGAGTTGATTGAGAGAAAGATGCTTGGTAATCTCATAATCATATCCGCGCTCATTTTGATAAGCAGCTTCCAGTTGTTTGAGCCCTACATAAAGTTGTTCACCCGCTAACAAACCATCCCGTCCAGCATCGAAATAACCCGCTTGAATGAAATTGGAACTACTGATACCGCGTTCAAAACAATAGGTTCTCTC
>CAADGS010000113.1 GCA_900696615.1 uncultured beta proteobacterium | reverse complement strand
TGCATACCAGGCTATACCCATATACGTAGCAGCCAAATCATTTTGCCAACCCACATTGCTTGGATCGTGGGCAACCAATTTCTGCCTAATCGCTAAACTTTGTTGAGAATTCTTCAGCGCCTCTTCCAGCCTGCCCCGCGCATTCAACACATCGCCGATTCTCTCCAATGATACTGACACACCACGATCCCAACCCACATTACTTGGATCGTGGGCAACTAGCTTCTGCCGAATCACTAAACTTTCCTGATAATTCTTTAGCGCATCTTCCGGCTTGCCTTGCGCATTCAGCACATCGCCGATTCTATCCAACAAAGCGGAAATATTTTGTTGCCATGACTGTTCATGAGGTTCTAGCAAGGTAACTTGATTAATGAGCGACGCTGAACGTTGATAGGCTTTTTCAGCTTCCTGCAATTTGCCTTGCGCGAATAACCGGTCTCCCTCGCTTGCATACGCAGCAGCGCGCCGGTTCAATACCGCTGTAGATTGTCCTTTAGTACCTAATTTTTCATAATAATCGCTCACACGCTGCTGAATCATTTCGCTGATATCTAAGCGGCCCAGCGATACAAGTTTATCGCGCAAATCGAACACCAGAAAATCCAATACATCTTCTGCCTCCTCGCGTGCTTTTTGGGCCTGTAGATTCGCTATATAGGCTTGATTCTCGGCATAGTAAGCTTGTTCTTTTTGCTTCCATTGTACAAAACCAAAGACCGCCGCTAAACACAATATTATCAATCCACTATATGCAGCAACGCGCTGTTTAGAAGTCAATTTCCACGGTCGGCTCTCGAGAATAGGCCGCGCCAGGCTGTCGTGACTGAGTTCGTAAAAATTGCTTTCCAGTCGTGATTCTTTGCGCAAAAGGCGTGCTTCAACTAGCGGAACAAGGGCTTGGTGGTCAAGATTGTATTGCCTGAAAATCTCATATTCCTGCATGGGTAAGCGAAATCCTTCCGCATTCAACAAGCTTTCTTCGCACAAGCGTTGTGCATTCCAGCGGTCACGCTGAGGCAGTTTAGCCAGGGTTTGTTGGTAGAATTTTTTTACAACAGCATTCAAACGCATTTCGCCACCCAGCAGCTCGGTTGTGATACAAGTAACCAGTTTGTTTGCGGTGGATTGCTGTACGATTTGTTGCTCGATATCCCGACACACCAGTTGCAGTTGAAACGGTTCGATGACACCGGACTTGCCGCGCAAATAGCGGATGATTTCCGCGAGCGCATCGTCTGCATAGCTAAACGCTGGTGCGATAAATTGCGCGGTCTCGTTGGGCTGGCATACAGCGGGAAGGCGAATAGCCTGCTCTGCTTGTGTATCCGACAACGGGTTGAGCCGCACACGATCATCGAAAATTCCCGGAATCTCAGTAGCCAATTCCTGCAAGGCACCAACAAAATCTTCACGCACGCTGATAACAACGTGAACCCGGGGTGGTTGTTCGCTCAAGCTTGCTGCCACTGCAATATTGTTTTTATCGACCGTATCGAGTAATTGGCGTTTTTGCCTAACATGCGGCGGTAATGTCGCGCGAAACAAATCACCCAGCTCGCGCGCCAATTCAGCGCGCTCTTGCGCGCTTCGCAACGTAAAAATTTCTTCGAACTGATCGAGCACCAAAATCGGCGTTAGCAGCACATCCGCCTGCCACAGCATCATGGTTTTGAAAAACTCCCATAGGGTTTCTCCCTCACCGGGTGTGTAATCTACCCTAAATTTCTGGCAAGTATCCGACACGGCTGCCTGGATTGTTTCAAGCGGAGTGGCTGGCAAATTGAAGCGTACAAGTATGGGTAGCATGTGCTTCGCTTGACGCAATTTTTCAAAAATCCCGGCTTGTAGCAATGAAGTTTTACCCACCCCCGATTTACCGAACAATAGCAGCAACCGCGCCGCGCAAATTCGATGAAACAGCAAATCGATTTCTTCTTCCCGACCATAAAACAATAAGCGGTCGTTAGCGTTATCGTAAAACGAGCGTGTACCAGGATAACGATCAATGGGTTGCGGATTCATGCCACAGCCTCTTTCTTTTTCTGACGCTGCGCCCAATCCGAATGGATGGCCTCGACTAATTTCGCCAATCCTTCTAGTTGGTCAACATGCGATATCTGATGGAATTGTTGTAACTTATCTAGTCCATCAGTGCCTCCTAGGGTAACTGGCAAGATAAAGCGAAATCCGTCCGCTATTTTTTGCTGTCGGTCGAGTGCGGTGGCGATTTCTTTATGGAAATAGCCTTCGAATTGATTAGACATGGCAGGTGTCTGTACCACAATAAAATAATTTACTACTCGGTTGATCACATGTATAAGCTGCAGGTCCCAGTTGTCTCTCGCGCGTAAATTTTGCTTATCCTGCCAAGGCTCAATACCGTGTGTTCGTAAATCCAAATTGAGCTGTTCCACTTGATCGCGATCTTCGCTGGCATAACACAAAAAAACTTTTGGCGCATCCGTCATCACTTGCTGGGTAGGGATCGCTGTTTTCGCCGAAGCCCCATAGGCCTGGCGTAATTCTTTTGCAAAATCCAACCAGGAATAACATTCAAACTTTATTTTATGCAAGCGACTATAGAACACGACAGTTTGTTTACAATCTGGCTGATCGAAAAATTGTTTGTCTTCGACCGCTAGGGATTCATAGCTTCGATTCTGCGCTTTTAATGCATGTAGCAAGATGCGCTGATGCCCTGAACGGAAACCAAAGCCGATAAACAAAAAATTTTTGCTTAGATCTGCTATTTGACTGCGGATCAGCGGCGGTAATTCAGGGTTGGCTTTGATGACATTGACAAGAAATTCCAGCAGATCATCTTCAGTTATAACCAAAGACTCTACATCACTGCAGTGACCATACAGATTATAAATATAAGGCTGAGCGGAATTGAGCTGAATAGAAATCGGAGGCCGAGAATGCTTAAAATTATAATGATCCTGCACAGGATTTTTGGCTTTTCGATCAAAGCGAAAGCGTTGCTAAATAAATTATCCGGAGCTGCATTGATACACAGCGTAAATGGCAGTGCCGCCAGATCACGGTGAAAATCAGTCGTCACTTTCTGATAAGCGTTATAAAAATCTTCAACAGCTATTTCCAATTCATAGCGCATAGCGATCCGATAATTGCGAAAAAAGCTGAGCAACATGCGCCAAATCGTCCCGGTTTATCAGATCCTTCGCATCTTTAAGCACTGTATGATCAGCCAGGCGGCGAGCCAATAATGTGGCTAGCGGCAAACGATCAGGATGATCGGGGGCAAAACTGACTTGTGGCCCTAGTGTGAGAATACAGTTACCACGTTTGATACTCTCGACTAATTTACGCCACGTCATCTCAACGGCAAGCATTCGAAATTTCTCCCAATTTTATTGAATTCAATGAATCAGTCGCAGTTCCTCTTCAACTATAGCAAATATCCACTATTTAATTAAGGATATCAAACAACAAGCGCGCCGGTTTTGAAAGATTCTTCACTTCAACCACAATGACAAATGTGGATCGATTGATTAATATCATTATCATCCAACGTAAGAGTTGGTTATCATAGTCTTGATACAAACTATCTAATTTCACAATAACAAAGGTGATTCACCGGAGGAATGATGTCTCAAATTAAAAACTTAAAAGACAAGGTCATGAAAAAATCCAGGGAGGAGAAGCTGTCGCATTTTTATTCCCTCTATAAGGAAGGCATGACAGTGCTTGATGTCGGTGTATCGTCCGAGTCTAAAGCTGGTTTACCGGCCAGGAATTACTTTCTGAAGAATTATCGGTATGACCCAAAATACTATACTGGTCTGGGTGTACAGGACTTAAGTCAAATGTCCGATCTTTTCCCCGGAAAAAAATTCATCCAGTATCCGGGCGGTAAATTTCCATTTGAAGACAATGAATTCGACTGGGTTTTCAGCAACGCAGTGATCGAACATGTTGGCGATGATAATGCGCAATTACAATTCATCAATGAGATGTTGCGAGTCGCCAAGAATGTTTTTTTTACCACTCCAAATAAATATTTCCCGATTGAAGCGCATACCAATATTTTTTTTCTGCATTGGAATAATGCAATTTTTTATAATTGGTGCAAAACCCACAAGACATGGGTCACAAAAGATAATCTTTACCTGCTATCCGGTGATAGATTAGAAAAGTTGATGAAATTATCCAATGCTGCATCTTTTGAAATTCATAAAGGGCGCTTATTTTCTATGGTAATGACTTATACGGTTACCTGCCGGAAATGATCTGATATGAGTATCAATGCCAACTGAATTTTACAGTAAGCAACATTGGAAAGTTACCTGTTTTCTCGGCGTAGACGGCTTGTTGTGCGGCGCATATCTTATATTTCATTTCACTTGGAGTTGATGTAAAACATTCTTACTTTGGTTTGACTAAACATACGCCATTCCGTATATTCAGACCCGCTGTAAAGCGGTCATTTCCCACTTATTTTAAACAATTCAGTTTTCGATTTATATCATAAAGTTATTTAAGAAATGATTCAGATACTCTGAGAATCATGCCGCGGACCTGCAACGGTAGATGTTCCTGTTCAATAATTTCATTTTTGATTCAAAATGTGTGAAGCAAGCATGTCGACGGTAGAAATCAAGCAACCGCTGATCAGTGTCATCATTCCTGCCTATAATCATGAACGATTTATCGCGGCTGCGGTCGATAGCGTGTTACAACAAACCCTCTCGGATCTTGAATTAATTGTTGTGGATGATGGTTCGACCGACAAAACGGGCAGCATCGTCAAAGCTTATAATGATTCGCGGCTTACTTATTATTATCAGCCCAATCAGGATGCCTACAATGCGTTAAACCGAGGCTTATCACTGGCTAAAGGGCAATACATCGCCATTCTCAACTCCGATGATGTCTATACGCTTGATCGCCTTGAACGCCTGGTAAATTTTGTTGAAAAAAACGACGCACACTGTGTTTTTACGGATGTCATCGCGATTTCCGATAATGGTGCGGAATTTACCGATCCTAATTTTGTTTGGAATGCCTGGCATTCAAAAAACAGAACTTGGTATTTTACCTGTCAGGATCTATACGTTGGTTTTCTCAAAGGCAATTTCATGGTTACCACATCGAATCTTTTTATGACCGCACATGCCGCGCGAGTTGTAGGCAAATTCAGCCCACTCAGGTATTTGCACGATTATGATTACATTTTCAGAATGATGCTCGCTTTCCCAAACGGTGTGCACTACCTGCACACCGACAAGCTGCTTTATTACCGCATTCATTCCGGCAATACGCTCAACGAAGCGGCCATTACCGGTAGGTTGCAGGATCAGGCTTTGATTTCGGAATATATGATGGCGAGAATTCCTGAGACTTA
Source organism: uncultured beta proteobacterium (assembly GCA_900696615.1). Taxonomy (GTDB): domain Bacteria; phylum Pseudomonadota; class Gammaproteobacteria; order Burkholderiales; family Nitrosomonadaceae; genus Nitrosomonas. The sequence continues at coordinate 3,852 of CAADGS010000113.1, read as the reverse complement.
TCACACGGACGTCATAACCGGTGCGCAACGGTTAATCGAGCTGGGTAATGAGCTCCACGATGTGAAAACAGCACTTGAACCTCAAAAACCGCAAGGGGTTCGGCCCGCTCTAAACGAATTGCTCAGAAGCTTAAAAAACTGGTTTGCCAGGACATGTGGCAATATTTTTGGTAGAAATTGATCCACACCATGAAATTTCCAACCTATTATTCGTTAGCATCCTTGATAAAAGCCGGGAAAAAAAAGGCTAAAAACAAGCAGGTCATTTCATTCGATCTGTTCGATACGCTGCTTATTCGCCGGATACACGATCCCGATATAGTAAAACTACCCGTCGCGCGCTATATTTCAGACCTCGCTGCACAACAAGGAATCTCCAAAGGCTGGCAAAATATTCAGCAGTTGCGGGATGCTATCGAGCAAAGACATCGCCAGGAAACAGCAAAAAATTTCGTCGATCAAGAAGCCTGTTATCCGCATTTTATGCAAGAACTTCTTGAAATCATCTTTCAATCCAAATTCAACGAATCGCTACTGCAGCAGGTCACCGACTACGAACTGGCCATGGAAAGTACCATGCTTGTGCCTAGGCAAGCGCTAGTAGAATGGATGAAAGAACTTGCGCAAACTGGAAAAAGAATTTTTGTAATTTCAGATATTTATCTGCCCTCTTCTCATTTACAAAGGTTGCTGCAGCAAGCCGGTTTGAACGGATTTATCGAACAAGTCATTTCTTCAGCCGATACTTTTTTTGCAAAGGCTTCCGGAAAAGCCTATCCCATGATTGCAGAAAAATTTGCTATTTCCTGCCAATCCTGGCTACATGTTGGCGACAATCCGGTTGCTGACGGACTTCGTGCAGCAGAAACCGGTATTGACACCCTGATCATTCACGATCCGCGTGAAGATCAGCGTAAGGCACTGGTTAAACGCTACTATCACTACAGTGAAATCAAACCGCTTCTGCGAGGCAGAGCTTTGCAGCAATTAATGGCGCCTTTAGAAGGTGAAAACCGGGCGGTTTCGGAATTGTACGTCGAGGGCTATAACTTTCTCGGACCGCTTATCGGAATATTTCTGCAGCAGATCCGCATACTGTGTCAAGAAAAAAAAATAAGCAAGATCTTTTTCCTGTCGCGGGAGGGTTGGATGTTCAAGCAATATTGGGATAAAACCGTGGCGACTCTTTATCCTACTGGGGATTTACCCGAAACGGAATATCTGTATGTCAGCAGAATGGCGCTTGCCGGTGCATCCTGCGCCCATCAAGGCTTGACCAAAACCAATGCCTATATCGCTTTAACTCCGAGAGGCAATCGCGATTTCCGCGATATTTGCCGGATTTTCAGCCTTGACGCTGAAAAACTTTTGCCGCATCTCGTAGCTCATGGATTAACGACCGATACTTGCTTAAGCCCAGCGCATGAAGGTTATCGAGCTGAGTACAGGGAAAATTTCGATGCACTATTACTGGACCAAGCTTTCCAGGATGAAGTGAAACGCCAAACCAAAGGGTCGAATGAAGCCATGCAACGCTATTTTACTGAGGCAGGCTTATTTGCCCACGAAAACATAGCCATTGTCGATATCGGGTGGCTTGGCACCATCCAACGCTTTCTATTTGAGGCCATTGCTCACCGGCCCGATTGTCCGAACTGCTTCGGAATGCTGTTTGGAGCAATCCGCGCAATCCCCTACCCTGAAGGCAGGAAAAATACCATCCGGGGAATCATGTTTGATAGTCAACGTTTCGATCTAGCAGGAAGCACGTTATATTACGCGCAGGATATTTTCGAAGAAGCTTGCCGGGCTCCGCATCCGACATTGAATGGATATCGACTGACCGAAGAAGGGTATGCGCTGGAGTTTCGTCGCGCCGATGATGCAAGCGGTTTGGCCGAGCAGGAACAAGACCGGTATTTTGCTCCGCTGCAACAGGGAATATTGGATTCTGCAGAGAAATTTGCCGCAGCAGCGGCGCTATTAAATTTTTCGTTTGACGATTGGAAACCGTGGATCAATTTTCTATTTCTCAGTAAACTCGCATTTCCCCATGCCCGGGAAGTGGCAAATATCAGATACCGCCATCATCTTGATGATTTTCAAGGCAATAAGAAACCGGTTGCGGGCGCTGGTAAAGCATTTATCCCACTATGGAACCAGTCGCCAACTCAGCTCAAATTTAATCCTTTATTGAGAATTCGATATTTTATCAATCACATACGTCAAAGGATCAATGAATGAGTAAAATTTTGAAAAAAAATTATGACCTGCAAGGGCTTGAAATCTCAAGATTGGCAAAAATCACGCTGGTTGGCAAAATCTTACCGCTTGGAAATTTAGCGGGTGGCCCGGGAGCCAGATTTATCATCATACTAGGCTTTCTGCACTATTTCGGTTATCCGATTTATTGGCTACTCGCACGCTTCGGGCATCGCGTTAAAATACTACGGCAAATCAATGCAAGGTTGCGGCCATGACAATCCTGATGAAATCTATTCGTTATCGCGATGTTTTTTAAAATTTTATCTAACTGATTATGTGTCAGGCAAATGAAATCTCATCCTAGCGAATTGACCGCACCAGCTTATTGGAAGCAAGCTTGCCGGACGCTGTCCGCCAGTGACCCCGTTATGCATCAATTGATCCGGCAATTTCCGGACATTACCCTGACTTCACGCGGTTGCGCTTATACCACGCTGGCACGTTCCATCGTGGGTCAGCAAATATCCGTCAAGGCTGCCGAAAGTGTATGGCAAAAAATAATCGGTACCATACCCGAGATCACGCCTCAGGTTATGGCAACCACAGATCACGATTTATTGCGCGGTTGCGGACTATCCGCAAGAAAAATCGCTTACTTGCAAGATTTATCGCGACACTTTTCAGATGGAAATTTAAGCAGCACCGCTTGGGCAAATATGGATGATCAAGCCATTATCGTTCAACTGACAAAAATCAAAGGTATCGGGCGCTGGACCGCCGAAATGTTTCTGATTTTTCATCTGCATCGCCCGGATGTGCTCCCACTGGACGATATTGGCCTGCAACGCGCGATCTGTCAGCATTATTTCGGCAAACAGGCGGTAGATAAAAAAACAATGCATGACCTCGCATGTGGCTGGCAACCCTGGCGCTCGGTCGCCACCTGGTATTTATGGCGCAGCCTGGATCCGCTGCCGGTTGAATATTAATGCAACGCGCATATTTACTTAACTAGCCGGGCAAATATTGTAAATATTCGCCTATAATTGCTTTTGACCGATCTTAATTGCAAACCAATACACAAAAAATTATGGAAATCGCTTATTTCGATCACAATGCCACGACACGCGTCGATGATGCGGTCCTCGAAGCGATGCTACCCTATTTCCAGCGGCAATTTGGCAATGCATCGAGCCGTCACACCTATGGCATCAATGCGCGCCGTGCAATTGACCATGCGCGCAAACAGATAGCCGATGCAGTGGGCGTTCAACCAATACAGGTAATCTTTACCAGCGGCGGCTCGGAGGCCAACAATTTATTCATTCGCGGGGCTGCGGATAGTTTGAAACCAGGCAATTTGTTCATCAGCGCCATTGAACATCCTTGTATTTTAAAACCAGCACAAGCACTATCACGCCGTAATTGCGATGCCTGGGTACTGCATCAATTAGCGATGGATGCGCAGGGTCAAGTTGATTTGGGCGCTGCCAGCGCAGCCATGCATGCACACAAACCAGGATTGGTTTCCGTCATGCTGGCCAATAATGAAACCGGTGTCATACAAGAGGTTGCGAAAATTGCCGAAATGGCGCGAGCTCACGGTGCCTACGTGCATACCGATGCGATTCAAGGTTTAGGAAAAAT
>CAADGS010000112.1 GCA_900696615.1 uncultured beta proteobacterium | reverse complement strand
GGGAAGAATTTAGCTTGTTTCACGGTGAGCAGCGCATTCTTCAAGTAAAATTCGATAAATTCCTTCACTGCGGGTTTTTCAGCTGACTTGATATTGACATAAATAAATATAGGCCGGGATAAAGGCTGGTAACTGCCGTCTTCAACAGTCTCAACAGATGGAAGAACCGCTCCTTTGCCGTTATCGATTGCAACGGCCGCGACCTTGTTTTGATTTTCTATGTAATAAGCAAAACCAAAGAAACCCAATCCGTTTTTGCTTGCAGCGACATTGCCGACCAGTACATTGTCACTTTTGGATTCGGTAAAATCCTTACGGCTGGATTGGGCTTTGCCAACGATGGCTTCGGTAAAGTAGTCATAAGTGCCGGAATCCGCGTCTGCGCCGAAAAGTTCAATGTTTTCAGCGGGCCATGTTGGATTGATTTGATTCCATCGGGTGATTTTTCCTTCCGCTGCGGGTTGCCAGATTTCTTTTAATTGCGCGACAGTCATTGCCCTGCTCCAGTTATTACGGGGATTGACGGCTACAGTCAACGCATCGAATGCAACCGGAATTTCCACATATTGCACGCGTGAGCTTTTGCATGCTCGTATTTCGTTTTTCAGAATCGGGCGCGATGCATTCACAATGTCGATTTCACCTTGGCAAAATTTCTTGAATCCGCCGCCACTACCAGAAATGTTGACGGCAATTTCCACGGTTTGGTTTTTAGCGGCTTGAAATTTGTCCGCGACCGCCTGAGTGATCGGATAGACTGTGCTGGAGCCGTCAATCTTCATGACCGGTTGAGCTAAGATTTGTTCGCTAAAAAATCCTGAAATCAATAGGATACTCAATTGTAATAACCAGCTCTGATTGGAATGTGCCATGGTGCCTCCTGATTTTGATTGCTCGTATAACACGCTTCGATAGCCTGCCAATATTTCATATTTATCATACCACCGATACGTATTGACGATGCTTTGCTATATGGCTTTTTTGAGAATCGATCAGTTGTTTGAGCGGCTTAAATCTGAAGCGTGTTGCTGCGGATATGCTCAGCCAAATCAAGCGGCACGGTTCGATCAATTTGATGTAGACAACAGGAGCCGGTCACTTTAATGTATTCAGCAATGCAAAACTACTACAATATAAAGTGGTGATTGCCACAAAGGTATGAGTCATGAATCCTTGCTATTTTGAGCACGATGCGGATATCGGAATTATCGGGCGCGGTGAAACGCTCGAACAATCGTTTGAAGCGGCCGCCATTGCGGTATTTGCGATCATGACCGAGCTGGAATCTGTACAACCTAATACTGAGATTGCCGTTGAATTTGAAGAGGCCGATATCGAATTGGCATTAGTGACTTGGCTCAATATCGTGATTGCCAAAGCACGGGAATTCGGTATGGTATTTAGCCGATTCAATCTTCACCGCGACCATGATCGATGGCATGGCAGAATACTCGGAGAAAAATGGCGCGATGGGTTGGAGCGGGGTGTAGAAGTCAAGGGCGCAACATTGACCATGTTGTCGGTAAAGCAAATCGAAACCATTTGGGAGTCACGTTGTGTGGTGGATGTATGAATAGTCAGCAATTGCAGCAATTATTTCCTTATCTCTGGACGTTGCCGCGCAAGACCGGAGAACAACGAGCTGAAGTATTGCTGTATGGCAATCAGACTCTGCTTGAGAGTATGGACGATAAAGTGATGGAACAAATTGCAAATGTGGCGGCTCTACCCGGTTTGGTAGGTGCGGCCATGACGATGCCGGATGCGCATTGGGGTTACGGGTTTCCTATCGGTGGCGTGGCGGCATTCGATGCCGAACAAGGCGGCATTATTTCAGCGGGCGGCGTTGGTTTTGATATTTCCTGCGGTATCCGCTGTTTGCGCAGCAATCTCAGTTTGCACGATGCCGAGCCATTTTTGCATAAATTAGCGGACAAATTCTTTGCACATATACCTGCAGGCGTTGGTGAGGAAGGCAAAATTCATCTTAATCCGCATCAGTTGGATGAAGTACTGCTTGGCGGTGCAAAATGGGCTGTCAAGCAAGGTTATGGCAATGCAAGTGATCTCGAATACATTGAAGAAAACGGATGCGTAGCCGGTTCCATGCCCGAAAATGTCTCGGAACTGGCCAAAAAACGCCAACACGGAGAAATGGGCACGCTTGGTTCCGGCAATCATTACCTGGAAGTGCAAGTCGTCGAGCATATTTATGATGATGCCGTGGCGCAGGCGTTCGGCTTGCGTGAAGGTCAACTTATTATTTCCATTCATTGCGGTTCGCGCGGCCTAGGGCACCAGATAGGTACTGATTATCTGGTTAAGCTGGCTAAAGCAGCCAATCGGCTTGGCATACGTTTGCCGGACCGGGAATTGGCCTGCGCGCCGATTCAATCGTCGGAAGGACAGCAATATCTTGGCGCGATGAAGGCCGGAATCAACTGTGCATTGGCAAATCGCCAGATTTTGACGCATTTGACCCGCGAAACCTTTACTGAAATTTATCCGCACGCTCTACTGGAAACTTTGTTCGATATTTCTCACAATACCTGCAAGGAGGAAATGCATAGTATCGATGGTAAGCCGAGACTGCTGCACGTGCACCGTAAAGGCGCAACACGCGCGTTTGCGCCTGAGCATCCGAAGCTGCCGGAGCGCTATCGCACAGTAGGTCAGCCTGTCATCATCGGCGGTAGCATGGGCACCGGTTCGTATATTCTTGCCGGTAGCAGCACCAATCAAGCTTTTGCATCGACCAGTCACGGCGCAGGCCGCGCCTTGAGTCGCACTCAAGCGTTAAAACGTTGGACTGGTCGCAGCTTAATTGACGAATTGCAGCAACAAGGTATTTTGATCCGCAGTCGTTCGATGCGCGGTGTGGCCGAAGAAGCGCCGGGGGCATACAAAGACGTCAATTTAATAGCGGAAGTTACAGAACAAGCAGGACTCGCCCGTCGCGTCGCATTTTTGCGACCTAAAGTATGTATCAAAGGATAGTTTTTACTTACAACGCTCAATCAGCTTACAAGGAGATTTTTTCATGGAAGTTACATTACAAATTACTACCCGGGATGTTCCACATTCTGATGCACTCGAGGCGCATATCCGAGAAAAGGCGACTAAACTTGAGAAATTTTATCCGCATATCATAAGCTGCCGGATAATCGTCGAGCTTCCGCATAAGCATCATCATCAGGGGCGATTGTTCGATGTGCGTATCGATATGACGGTTCCTGGCGGAGAACTGGTAATTAATCGTGTAACCAATGAAGATGTTTACGTAGCCGTACGCGATGCTTTCAATGCTGCCGGACGTCGGCTTGAAGATTTTGCCCGGCGTCAGCGCGGCGATACCAAAATACATATGCCGGTCTTGCATGGCAAAGTGGTGCGTTTGTTCAACGATGAAGGATATGGTTTCATCGAAACGCTCGATGGCCAGGAATTGTATTTTCATCGTGAGAATCTGGCCGGACACGATTTTGATCGCTTGGCCATAGGAGAGGAAGTGCAATTTTTGGAAGACATCAGCAGTGAAGGGTATCAAGCCAAACGTGTGAGCACGGGCAAGCATCATGTGCCGGGTAGTGAAAGCAGCTAAATCCATATTCCGACTTATGCCGATTCAACTAAAGCGTGGCGATGCATTGATTATTGTCGATGTGCAGAATGACTTTCTTGCCGGTGGCAGGCTCGCGGTAGCAGAGGGAAATACCATCATCCCGGTATTGAATCGCTACATAGCGTGTTTCCAAGCACGGCAACTACCCATTTTTGCCACTCGCGATTGGCATCCATCCGATCATTGTTCTTTTTTGACACAAGGTGGTGAATGGCCGCCACACTGTATTGCAGGATCAGCGGGGGCGGCATTTCACGCTGATCTAACTTTACCCGATAACACGCACATTATTTCCAAAGCGATTTCGCAGGATATGGATGCCTATTCGGGTTTTACCGCAACCCAGCTTGATGAATTATTGCAAAAATTCCATATTGACCGGGTTTTCATCGGCGGAATTGCTACCGAATACTGCGTGCGTAACACTGTAACCGATGCCCTGCAATTAGGGTATTGCACTTTTGTATTGGAAGATGCCATACAGGCAATCAATCAAAAAATACAAGACGGCCGATTGGCATTATTGGACATGGTGCGTCATGGCGCGCAGTTGTTGCATTTTCAGGAGCTTACGCAATGAACCTGCAAACCAGCCCGTTACTGGCCGACTTATATCAGTTCACCATGCTGCAGACGTATCTGGAGCTGGATATGCAGGAAACCGCCGTATTTGAATTATTCGTGCGCAAACTTCCACCAGGGCGCAATTTCTTGGTTGCAGCCGGTCTTGAGCAAGTCATGGAATTCCTTGAGAATATCAGATTTACATCAGAAGAACTGGATTGGCTGGCAAGGTACTTTCCCTCACGTGTCATTAATTACCTCGCGCAATTTCGTTTTGACGGTGATGTGCATGCCATGCCGGAAGGCAGCATTTTTTTCCCCAATGAGCCGATTTTGAGGATTACGGCAAAGCTGCCGCAGGCCCAGTTGGTTGAGTCGCGCATTATCAATTTGATGCATTTCGAAACGCTCATTGCAAGCAGAGCTGCGCGTTCAGTGTTAGTGGCACCAGACAAACTGCTGGTTGATTTCGGGATGCGTCGTGCGCATGGTGCAGAAGCGGGATTGCTGGCCGCACGCGCCAGTTTTCTGGCAGGTTTTTCCGGCACAGCTACTGTGTTAGCCGGAACCTTGTTCGATATCCCGCTATTTGGCACGATGGCACACTCGTTTATTCAGGCCCATAGCGATGAAAGCGATGCGTTTGAGCACTTTGCGCGCTCTCATCCGGACAATGCCATACTATTGATCGACACTTATGATACCGAAGCTGCCGCATGCAAAGTCGTGACAATGGCGAAGAAGCTGCATGCCGATAACATCTTCATCAAAGGTGTCCGCCTCGATAGCGGAGACTTGGCCGAGCATGCCCGCAATGTCCGTAAGATACTCGATGATGGCGGTTTACAGCGTGCCACAATTTTTGCCAGTGGCAATCTGGATGAATATAAACTGCAGAATTTATTATCCGTTCAAGCTCCGATCGACGGCTTTGGTATCGGTACCGCGCTCGATATCTCGATCGATGCACCTTCGCTCGATTTTGCTTATAAACTTCAAGAATACGCCGGCCAGCCCCGGCGCAAACATTCGGAAGGAAAAGCGACTTGGCCGGGAAGAAAACAAGTGTATCGAAATGATGGAAATGATCGCCGTATGGAAGGTGACATCGTTGCACTGGAAGAGGCCGATCCGCAACCGGGCGAACCGCTCATTGAACCTGTTATGCGTTCAGGAAAACGCATTCATCCGCCTCCGTCATTACAGGATATGAGGTACCGAACGATCTGCAATTACCAGAGATTACCTGCTGCATTATTTTCTCTTGATTCTGTTCACACTTATTCAGTTGTTATTTCAGATGCATTGAAATTGATGGCGGATCGAATCGATAGGGAACAAATTGTGCATGACCGGAAAATCAACGGCTAACGGAGTGCACGAGACGATTGCGGTTATCCTCCAATTACGTTTAATCGAGTGAATGCAAGGAGTTATGCGATTTGTTACGTGGCTTGGCGATAGGATCATGTTATCGATTCATCTTAAACCATCTTATCAGCTTGGGGTAATACTCATTTCGGCGCATTGTCTTGCGGCGCTAATATTGTGGTTGTTAGCGCTGCCGTGGCAGATGCAGATGATTCTGAGTGTTATGTTGATAACCAGTCTTATATACTATTTAAGAAAAGATGCGTATCTCAGTGCGGATAATGCGATAGTCGCCTTAGCTTTTTCTAGCGAAATTTCATGTACGGTAACGACTCGTTGTGGAGAATCGATAGTTTGCGATGTCCTGCACAATTCATTTGTTGCGCCTTACCTAACAGTGCTCGATCTGAAACCAGCCGGAAAGTTTTTGACTTGCAGTGTGGTAATTTTATCGGATAGCATTGATGCCGAAGAATTCAGGCAATTGCGCGTATGGCTGCGCTGGAAATGGCAAACTAAGAAATGAATTTTAAACTGCGCATCCTCACATATTTTGCTTTGCGTAGAATTTCTCGAATTATTTCTCGCGACTTGTTGACGTTGGCGTACCCTGGCAGCGGTTCAAATTGTAAAAATTGGAAAGTCAGTGAAATCAAAAGGTGTTGTATGATAAATTTACGTGACAGATTAAGTTGTTAATATGAATAAAATAATCGGATTAATAGGTGGATTGTTTTTGGTGTGGCTTTTGACGGGCTGTGAAGGTATTTCAAAATTAGTTCGGCCTTCATCCATCGATGTTAAGTTAATTGGCGTGTGGAAAGGGGAGCATCGGGAAGAGGGCGGTACGATAAAGCGATGGCTACAAACAAGAAATGCAGACGGCACATACGAAATCGAGTTTAGTTTTACCGAATCGGATGGCGCCACGAAAAGTTTTTCGGAAGCGGGACGTTGGTGGGTCCAAGACGGCATATTTTACGAAGTTGCTTTACCCGAAAAAGAACAGCCCGATAAGTATCGATATTTTTTCAATATACGAGAATGCGTGAGTTTTGTGCTCATTGAAAAAGAGCAATCGGCTACCGATAGCACCGATAGCTATGCTTTTAGTGAATGCCTGATAGCGGATTCACCGCCTGCTACGATAGGCCGTTCCATTTAGCGAGAAAAAACTTTGCAATAAATGTATTGTGAGCTTTTTTTGGTTTAACTTATTCGATCGCAAAGTGAATGCTCGCCAATCCGAACAACAACAAAAAATTAAACCAATCTAAACAAATTATCGCATTGACATACCTGGTTAGCCTTATAAACTCCTAGGCTATAATTCGCAATTAATTTATTTTCAACATAATCATTTCTATGAATAGAGAATCCCGTACCGCTTTGTTAGAGAGTCTGTTTGCCCGGCGTATCCTGATTTTGGATGGTGCGATGGGTACCATGATTCAAACATTCAAACTTACCGAAGCGGATTTTCGAGGTCAGCGCTTTGCCGGTTTTTCGCATGATTTAAGAGGCAACAATGACTTATTGACAATCACGCAGCCGGAAATCATCCGCTCAATCCATAGCGGTTATTTGGAAGCGGGTGCGGATATCATTGAAACCAATACCTTTAATTCCAATGCAGTTTCGATGGCTGATTATCACATGCAGGATTTGGTATATGAATTGAATTATGCTGCAGCAAAATTGGCAAAAGAAGTTGCCCAGGCTTTTGAAGAAAAAACACCCGCTAAGCCACGTTTTGTTGCGGGTGTGATTGGTCCGACCACCAAAACAGCATCCATTTCACCGGATGTCAACGATCCGGGCTTTCGCGGTATTACATTCGATCAATTGGTAACCGACTATACCGAATCGATTCGAGGGTTGGTCGATGGTGGGGTAGATATTCTGTTGGTTGAAACTATTTTCGATTCACTTAATGCCAAGGCAGCGTTGTTTGCCATCGATCAATATTTTGAAGATCATGGCATTCGCTTACCAATTATGATTTCGGTTACGATTACCGATGCTTCGGGACGTACGCTGTCGGGGCAAACGCCGGAAGCGTTTTGGAATTCGGTCAGCCATACCCGGCCACTATCGGTCGGTATCAACTGTGCTTTGGGTGCCGAATTGATGCGACCGTATATTGAAGAATTATCCGGTGTCGCGGATGTGTATACCAGCGTGCATCCTAATGCTGGCTTGCCAAATCCGCTTTCAGATACAGGCTATGATGAATCGCCGGAATATACCGCAAATCAAATCAAAGGGTTCGCGCAATCCGGTTTTGTCAATATCGTTGGTGGCTGCTGCGGTACGACACCGGCGCATATCAAAGCCATAGCGGAAGCCGTTGCGGATATCGCTCCGCGTAATATTCCGGAGATATCCAAAAAATTGCGGCTATCCGGTTTGGAGCCGTTGAATATCGGTGACGATTCACTGTTTGTCAATGTCGGTGAGCGCACCAATGTAACGGGCTCCAGAGCATTTGCCCGTTTGATTCTGAACGATAACTATGCAGAAGCGTTAAATGTGGCGCGCAATCAAGTCGAAAATGGCGCGCAAATTATCGATATCAATATGGACGAGGCCATGCTGGATTCTCTGAAAGCCATGGTGACGTATCTGAATTTATTGGCTGCAGAACCGGATATCTGCAAGGTGCCGATTATGCTGGATTCCAGCAAGTGGTCCGTGATCGAAGCCGGCTTAAAATGTATCCAAGGCAAGTCCATAATTAATTCGATCAGCATGAAGGAAGGCGAGGCCGAGTTTATTCATCACGCAAAACTGGCCCGCCGATATGGCGCTGCCGTTATCGTGATGGCATTCGATGAACAAGGTCAAGCTGACACGTTGCAGCGCAAGGTGGAGATTTGTACGCGCAGTTACCGCTTGCTGACCAGTCTTGGTTTCCCGCCCGAAGACATCATTTTTGATCCGAATATTTTCGCTATCGCAACCGGAATCGAAGAACATAACAACTACGGTGTCGATTTTATCGAAGCGACTCGTAACATCAAACAAACCTTACCTTATGCCAAGATCAGCGGCGGGGTATCGAATATTTCTTTTTCTTTCCGTGGCAATGAACCCATCCGTGAAGCGATTCACACGGCTTTTCTGTATCACGCGATTAAAGCCGGCATGACAATGGGTATTGTCAATGCAGGACAACTGGGTGTTTATTCCGATATCCCATCCGATTTACTGGAAAAAGTAGAAGATGTGTTATTGAACCGGCGCCCCGACGCAACTGAGCGCCTGGTCGAATTTGCAGAACAATTCAAAGGTCAGAAAAAAGAGCAAATCGAAGATTTGGCGTGGCGTGAAGAACCCCTTCAACAGAGGTTGACGCACGCACTCGTTAAAGGGATTTCGACCTATATCGTCGAAGATACCGAAGCGGCGCGTGTAGAAATCGAAAAGCAAGGTGGGCGTCCGATTCAAGTAATCGAGGGGCCGCTGATGGAAGGCATGGGCGTGGTAGGTGATTTATTTGGCGCCGGCAAAATGTTTTTACCGCAAGTAGTTAAATCGGCGCGTGTTATGAAACAAGCCGTGGCGCACTTATTACCCTTTATTGAAGCCGAGAAAAAATTGCTGGGTGACAACAAACCCAAAGGCAAGATTGTTATCGCTACGGTCAAAGGCGATGTTCATGATATCGGAAAAAATATTGTCACAGTAGTACTGCAATGCAACAACTATGAAGTGATCAACATGGGGGTGATGGTACCGAGCGCACAAATTCTCGACATGGCTCGACGTGAAAAAGCCGATATCATCGGTTTGTCCGGTTTGATTACACCTTCTCTGGAAGAAATGGCGCATGTAGCTAAGGAAATGCAGCGCGAAGGATTTACCATTCCGTTGTTAATCGGCGGCGCAACGACATCCCGTGTGCATACAGCAGTCAAAATCGCCCCGCATTATGAGGGTCCGACGGTGTGGGTGCCCGATGCCAGCCGGGCAGTCGGGGTATGCAGCAATCTGTTATCGCAGGATCTGAAAACAAATTATATTCAGGAAATTAAAGAAGAGTATGAAAAAGTTCGCACACAACATAAGAATAAAAAAGGCCCGGCAAAACTCTTGTCCTTGAAAGAAGCCCGCGCAAATGCATTCAAGACCGATTGGACAAATTACCATCCCTATCAACCTGAATTGACCGGTGTTCGTACACTGAATAATTACCCGCTGGAAAAAATTGTTCCGTATATCGACTGGACACCGTTTTTCCAGGCTTGGGAACTGGTCGGACGTTATCCTGACATCTTGCAGGATGAAATAGTAGGTGACACTGCGAGTCAGTTGTTCCGCGATGCACAGGCGATGTTGAAAAAAATCGTCGAGCAAAAATGGTTGAGCGCAAACGCAGTCATCGGATTATTCCCGGCGAATTCCATCGGCGATGATATCGAAATTTATACGGATCAAACACGTAGCAAAATTGCGATGACTTATCACTGCTTGCGCCAACAAGACCAAAAACCCGCTGGCAAGCCTAATCGTTGCTTATCCGATTTTATCGCACCCAAAGAAACCGGCATTGCGGACATCATCGGTATGTTTGCAGTTGGCGCCGGTTTCGGCATCGATGAACGGATCAAAGCATTTGAATCGGCACATGACGATTACAGTACCATTGTACTCAAAGCGCTTGCAGACCGTCTGGCAGAAGCCTTCGCCGAACACATGCATGCACGTGTGCGGCGAGAATTCTGGGGTTACGCTAAAAACGAAAACCTTACTAATGAGCAACTAATTAATGAAGAATATCGCGGCATTCGCCCAGCACCCGGTTATCCTGCGTGCCCGGATCATACCGAAAAAGGCCCATTGTTTTCGGTACTGGGCGCTACCGAAAATGCCGGTATTGTTATCACTGAGTCGTTTGCTATGGTGCCTACCGCGGCGGTATCCGGATTTTATTTCGCGCATCCAGAATCCACTTTTTTTGCAGTCGGGAAAATCGGCAAAGACCAAGTCGAAGACTACGCACGGCGAAAAAATTGGACATTGGAAGAGGCAGAACGATGGCTTGCACCGGTATTGGCGTATGAACGCTAAACCTAAATCTAATAGACGACTGAATAACTAAGGAATACATAATTTTCGATTATGTGTGACCTGAATTCTTTCAACAACAATTTTACAGCGATATTAATTAAATAGGACGAGTTTCAGCCAATCATACATTAAGGTCGTTGTGTGTGAGTTACATTGAATTTTCCGGTGGCACTCATCAGATCTTTTCTATTTCGTGGTGAAATGTTCAACTCTGGAAATAATGAAAGCCATATTCATAAAATATGGCTTTCATTTAAGCACGATACAGTTAAGCTATTTAGTTGGTATTGCAAGAAGCGAAGCTAGTTGGGCAAGCTGCTTGCAGTCCGCCGGAAGGATTACTGGTTTGTGCTTTCTGTCTTAACATTGCCGTGACGTCATCATAGTATCCTGGAGAACGTGTCCAGAAAATGTAATTGACTTTGAGATTTTGTTTTGCAAAATTCAGCAATTCGGCTATGGTGGGTTGATAACCGCTGCCATCATGTCGTGTATTTTCGTAGTTTGATTGTTCTACTTGAACGGCTAAAGGAAGTACTCCTGATAACTCCGTGAAGTAAGGATAAATTCCTTTAGGCGAGTTTTTTGAGCCTGGGAAATTCAAACCCGGTTCTTGTATGAAAATATCAGGACAGCCCAATGTGGCACCCATTTCTTTTAATCCCGCAACAAAAGACTTCAAAATTCCACGTGGATAATTTGTGTATTGGAATGACATGGTATTCGGGAAGCTATTACGCATTTGCTGATTGACTTTCAATAAGTTAGCAAAATATGTATTGACCTGGGTGCTTGTCAACGGCTTGATTGGATTACCCATTGCGGTTTCTTGTTGACCCAAGCCTTCAAAGTATGGATGAGCATTTAAATGTTTTCCCATTGCGCTGACAAGTGCAGCGAATCGCAAGTACACATTTTGATTCCACAACTTGATGTTGTAGCCTTTTATTACGCCTCCGCTGCCATGCGGAAATATACCGCCATCATATTCTGCCGTTTGTAAGTATTTGGGTACCCGAATTTCATTAGCTTTAAATGATTTCACTTCCACTAAAATGATAAGGCGCTTTTTTCTTGCGGCGAGCTGAGTGAGTAACTTATCAATAAGCGAGAAATCATAAACACCTTTTGATTTCTCCAGCTCAGCCCATTGAAATCGAACTGCTATTCCACGCATTGCTGAATGTGTCTCGAGTTCGTTATAAATTTGATTCATATACCAATCACTTTCTTTTCCGGGATTGACCAGCATGATGTAGTGGCCTGGATGCCATTTAATCGGGCCTTGATTAACAGCAGCAATTGCTTGGGCATCCTGATCGACGGATATACTAAATTCTTCGGTCTCAAATTCTGATTCTGGCGTCAAAATCGCGGCACCCATCGTTTGGGTGGTCCAGACAGTCAGAAATGTGCTGACGATCATCAACGATACAAACAATGCGGTGTGCATCTTTTTAAGTAATAGGGCGGAAGTTGCCGCCTGAGAATTTGCAATATTTGCGTTTTGCATAGGAAGATTCCTTTTTTAGTTGGAAGCTGCCTGAGAATAGTTTCTAGCTGTTAAGAAAATAATATCGATCATTTCCGCAAACTTTTTTTACCTTTAAGAAAGAAGTTTTAACATTCTTAAAAATTTTTGGAGTGTCGCAATTTTTTCAACACGCTGACTATTCCTAGACAGCCTCACGGATTTAAATATTGAATTTTTACTCGAAGCAATTAATGAACTTTACCGAGAGGAAAAATTATATCCTTTTGATTTAGTTAATTATTTAATATAGCTTCTGCTTCGAGAATCACAAAACGACAAAGTAATGGAAATGCTTTAACGCATTAAAAAGGGATTTTGTAGGCTATTTCTTCAAATAGGATCAAGGAGGCTTAATTAACTATATGTTAATTAACATTTTATTGATGTTATGATATTATTGTTAAATAGAAAAAAATATGTGGTTAATTTGCAAAAGTGTTGTTATTATTACAACAAAGTAATCTGTAATTTCTATAATATCATTACTAATCATATAGTAACTATTAGAAATTAAATTTGACTGTTTGAGTCGACCGTAAGTGATAAAGCTGCTATTTATTCCTAGTTAAAATGTCGATTGCTTAGTATTCATACTGAGTAAAACTTATAACTCTCAACGATTGTTTGAAAGCATTACCAATTAAACCTTAGGTTTCATTGATCTACTGCTATGCTAAAACTATCAATGGCGAGAAGTTAGCAATACAGATTTCTTGAGTTATATCAAAGCAAAGAACAAATCACTGCTTATCGAACGAATTGAAATACCCGAAATATTTTGGTTTGCGATTTGACAGCACCGCATTCTATACCTTTTGTTTGTTTAAGCATTTATCCCAATAAGGCAACCCTTCAAACCGTTTCGCGAGAAAGTCGACAAATGCCCTGACGCGCTGAGACAGATGTCGTGTCTGCGGGTAAATGGCATAGACCGCCAAATGTGAAGCGTGATAGTTCGTCATGAGCGGTAACAATGCGCCGCTTTCGATTTCCCGATATACGATGAACGTCGGCAATAGTACGATGCCCAGGCCGTTCACGGCCGCATCGCGGAGAAATTCACCATTGCTGGCTTTCAAATAGGGCGTGATGCGGGTTTTGAAGAGTTGGCCGGTAGTATCGTAAAGATTCCAGCTTTCCAGGTTATTGATCAGGTTATAAACCAGGCATCGGTGATGAATCAGTTCTTGCGGCGAGTACGGCATACTTATACGTTCAAGGTAAGCTGGACTTGCTGCCATTACAGTGTGGATGGGAGCAAGACGACGTGCAATGAAACTGGAGTCTTGCAAGCTAGCAATGCGGATAGCAAGATCAAAACCTTCTGCCAGTATATCTATTTGACGGTCATTGAAATCCAGATCGAATTCGACATCTGGGTTTTCTTGCAAAAATTCATTAATAGCCGGTCCCAGATGCATCAAACCAAAACTAAGCGGTAGAGCTACTTTCAGAGTCCCTTTCAGTGCACCGTGAAATTGTGACGTAGCATGCTCGGCTTCTAGAATGTCGGCAAGGATGCGTACAGCTTGCTGATAAAAAGCTCGTCCGCTATCGGTCAAATTCATTTGCCGGGTAGTGCGATGAAACAATTCAACACCGAGGTGTTCTTCCAATTCCTTCAAGCGGCGACTAACCACTGATTTTGCAACGTCCATGCGATCCGCCGCAGCACTGATACTGCCTGCTTCGACGACACGCACGAAGGCGTTCATATTTTCATAGCGATCCATCGCATTGCCTTATTGTTGTTTATAACAGAACAATCATTTCTTATTATGGCTATTTATTCTTATTTTCACAACGATGATAATGCTGATCGTGTGGAATGTATATCAATTGACATGAAAGGAGAAAAAAATGGATACAACAGTGAATATAAAACGAATTATTCCGGCAGAGACTGTTCCAGAAGGCGCCGGTGTAACGGTGTACCGTACGATTGGCGCACCGGCATTGCGCAATTACGACCCGTTTTTATTATTGGATCATATCAGCAGCGATAACCCGGATGATTATGCGGCCGGTTTTCCATCTCATCCGCATCGGGGTTTTAGCACATTTACCTATATGATAGACGGTTATATGCAACATAAGGATAGTATGGGTAATCACGGCAATATGGAGCCGGGTTCGGCTCAGTGGATGAAAGCGGGCAGCGGTATTGTACATTCCGAAATGCCGAAACAGAAAAATGGCCTGATGCGCGGATTTCAACTGTGGATTAATTTGCCCGCAGCGCATAAGATGGATCATCCGGAGTATCAGGAGTTTTCTTCAGATGCTTTTCCGCTAGTAGAGACACCCGATTACTTAGTAAAAGTATTAATCGGCAGCTTCGGCAATGCAAACGCACCAATCGCCGATGATCTGACTGAAGTGATTTATCTCGATGTAACCGTCAAACCCGGCAAGCGCTTTTATCATATGCTTCCTGATGGATGCCGCGGTTTTATATATGTGTTCGAGGGTATGGGTCAAAGTAATGTAGAAAATATACCGGTTCACTCATTAGCAATTTTTGATGGCGTGAATCACATAATAGATTTTACAGCGGGTCCAGATGGTGCACGCCTGGTTGTTGCAAGCGGCAAACCGATTGAAGAACCCATCGTGCGTCATGGGCCATTCGTGATGAATACCCGCGAACAGATCGACCAGGCAGTACGGGATTATCAATCCAATGATTTTGTGCGCAATCGCGCCTGGGTCAAGCGGAATCAATGAAAAGCAAGTAAACACAACACGAATATAAGGAGATAGC
>CAADGS010000111.1 GCA_900696615.1 uncultured beta proteobacterium | reverse complement strand
TCGGTGCGAAGAAGGTCACCAATTCAGCCCGGGAATGGAGTCCCAACTTACTTTGCACGCGTGCTGTGCAATTGGTAATGGCGGTTTCGGAAAGACCCAACGTATAGGCAATTTCTTTTGATGCACACCCAAGTCCAACATATTCTGCGACTTGCCGCTCTCTTGGCGTTAAGCCCCGCAAATCAGGATGAGCGGGATCATTTTTGATGGCCACAATAAAGCGGCGCCCATCGCTATCGAAGCGATCCACGATGGACCAGCGTCCATTGACCAGTCCTTCCCAGTTATTCAAGGCCACATCCGCATTTTCGCGTCCGGCTTGGGTGCGCGATTGTTCAATCCGGCGAACGATGGCGCGAAGATTTTCTCGGATATCTTGACCTTTTGCTACTTCATGCGCGTGATGCAGTCTCCCACCTGAATCCAGTATGGCTTCCACTTCAGGAGAGTCGATAACCGACCATTTCGCAATCTTACTGCGTAACCGCACTGCCGCACCGATATGCGCCGCCACCTGAGGCCAACGCCGCCGCTCCTGCACAGTGACTTGTGAAGTCTGCTTTAGTAGCATACCGATCGACACACCGCTGCCCATACCGGACTGGCAATTGATGACAAGCAAATCTTCCACTCTTCCCTTTAGCAAATTCAGGAACATTTTGTGCATGTCCGGCAGACGCGGAAAAACCAATTCACTGGCCGTCGCAATGACGACACCCGTGCGATAGGTGAGATCCAAAGATTTCTCTGTGGATAACGCATGCGACATGCGTGCAGCGTAGGTTAATGCTTTGGAAGTTCCTTCCGAAAAACTGCCCAGCTTGAATGTGGTCGGCGTGCAGTGAAAAGTCCATCCCACCGGTTCCGAACCCCGGTTTAATATTTTCGATACATGACCCAGCAATCCTTTCAACCATTGCGAATCAGTGCCTTCTAGGTTATAACCTGCTTCGATTAGCGATATCCAATCAGGAGGCCTACCGATCATTTACAGTCTATCCATAGTAAGTCATTAAAATGTTCCGAAGTAGCGCCCACTACCAATCAATGTAGCGCTCAGTAGTAGAATTATTCCCGGAATTCAATTATGTTCCAAGTATAAATAGCCACCCGATGTAATGGATGCTGTCATTGCATCTTAACCAAACCAAAACGATTCGATTAAATCTCACAGGAAAAATAAAAATGAAAATATTCGACCGACAACTACGACATCAACAATTACAGCATCTTAATAAAACCTTCCTCAATTCCCAAAAAAATCATCATTTATTATCACTGCTTTCGATAGCTATCGTTAGTTTTATTCTCGCTTCAGGTTTGGCCAGCGCTGGTGATCCGGTCGTGACGAACCGTTGTCAGGTCAATGGCATGGGAGAACTTCCCAACGGCGATACATTAACAATAGATATTCGTGATGAAAATGATGTCGCAATTGGATCATGGGCATACAGAACAAGTACTGGCGATGAATTCACTGGCACCCCAACGGGCATGACATGCCGATTAAACGGCTCCAGGGTTGTGGATTTGCTTGGAATCAGTACAGGTACAAAGAATGGTATAGGTGGATACACTTTTAGATTACATTTAGAAGATAGAGATGAACCCAACTCTGACCCCATACTAATACCCGGTCCAGTCGAAACAAAAATATTAGCTGCAACACGTACTTACTCACCCAGCCGTTGGACAAACAGCTCAGTCTCATTTCCACTGGGTGCGGAGGTTGCAATTCCGGCTGAGCTGCCGGTTACGGTAGGAAATGCTGGCAATCAATGGACCTGGCTGCTATTTACCCGCGCCACAACTAAGGATCTGGTGCGCTGTATGTACCGGGGTGGCGCATCATCAGCAAATCCCAGCGAAGCATCTGAGATCCAGCTTGGCCGAACGGTTAGCCTGGCGCGTTGTGAACTGTCCGATGCCAATGGGGATTGGTATCGAGATCCTTCATTGATTGCAGGCACTAGGCTTGCTGTAACTACAATCGATCTGATAGTCCATAACGGATCAAACAACTTTCCTTCACCCGATAACGCGCAAACCACAATCCGTATTGATCTCGCCGTTACTCCTAATATTTTTCAGCAAGGCAGAACTGATTATATGCGGATTGCCGTATTCGATCCTACTGGGTCCAGAATATATAGTGGAGAAGGAGATGTTATTGAATCAAATAGTTTTGTAGTAACTTTAATGCACTAACCGCCACCAATATTGACGCTATTTACCAGTTGGCAATTTCAAAATTTATTGGAGAATTATCATGGCTTATATTAACGGAACAAACAATAGAGATTCATTGTATGGAACCATATATAGAGACTTCATATACGGACTTGCAGGTAATGATATTTTGGGTGGTGATGCCGGTAATGATTACATGGATGGCGGAGATGGCCATGATCGTTTAGATGGTGGGATTGGTAATGATTCATTGCTAGGGGGTGACGGCAATGATATTTACTACGTGGATAGTATGGGTGACACCATTACCGAATTAGCTGGCCAGGGTACTGATATCGTGTACACAACGGTTGATACGGGAATTAAATGGTTACCAAATAATGTGGAAAATCTTACTTTATACGGCACTGCGACTTATGGCGATGGTAATGACCTCAATAACATAATCAGAGGCACAAATAGCATTAATTACCTTTATGGTCATGATGGCCACGATACTTTACAAGGAATTGGCGGAAACGATTTTCTGCTTGGAGGCAATGGCAACGATAAACTAGACGGCGGTCTGGGTAGTGATTGGATGTATGGCGGCGCTGGGGATGATAGTTATTATGTTGACGAAGCCGAGGTATACAGTTTTGATGCAGACAAGATTTTAGAATCAGCCAACGAAGGTATTGACACAGTTACTATCGCCAGTTCTGTGGATGGGTTCTATTATTATTTACCGGAGAATGTTGAGAACTTGATTTTGGAAGGTACTATTGATCCTTGGTCAGCAGATGGTGTATTAGGTAATAATCTAGATAATTATATGATTAACAGGAATGCAAACGACTCAAGTTTTGATGGAAGACTAGGCAATGACACGTT
>CAADGS010000110.1 GCA_900696615.1 uncultured beta proteobacterium | reverse complement strand
GGTGCGGGGTAGTTCCATCTTCATCCTCCATTTCATGTCTTCATTTTATGAAACTTCGGACTCCATGAAATTCAGCATACCTCATTTGGTCAAGCTAAAGAATCAAGGTGACCGTTTCACTCGGTCAAACCTTTATCAGTCCCCCGGCATAGCCGGGGGACTACCTTATTTATTTAATTTATTCATTTGATAGAAATTTATAGCTTGATATCCTATATCTCGACGGACTTGATAATCATTGAAAGATATTTGATCTACTAGTTTATAAGCATTTTGTTGTGCACTGCTAATATTTTCACCTAATGCCGTAACACACAGGACGCGTCCTCCAGCTGTTAAAAACTCATTTCCATCGACACCTCCCATGCGGGTCCCAGAATGAAAAATATGAAAATCATCCATATTTTTTTGTTCAATGATTAAATCAGATAAACCGTGAATAACGTCATCCTTCCTAGGATTCTCGGGATATCCGTATGCTGCCATCACGACACTTAAGGCAGCACGTCTATCCCATTCAGTTTCCACTTTATCTAAAGTTCCATTCATAGCGTGCTCAATTAACATCAAGAAATCGCTCTTAAGCCTCAACATAATTGGCTCAGTCTCAGGATCTCCTAATCTGCAATTGAACTCTAATACTTTGACTTGATTGTCCAAGGTAATCATTAATCCTGCATATAAAAAACCACAATAACCAATCCCCTCTAGTTTGAGTCCTGAGATGACCGGATGCATGATATCGTGCATAATACTTTCATGCAGGCCAGAAGAAATAAAAGGAGCGGGCGAATACGCTCCCATACCGCCTGTATTTGGCCCTAGCTCTCCGTCTTTGAGGCGTTTATGATCTTGGCTTGTTGCAAGAGGCAAAATATTATGTCCATCTGTCATAACAATAAAACTAACTTCTGTTCCTTGCAGAAATTCTTCAATAATAATTTTACTGCCAGCGCTGCCAAGATTTTTTTCCACAAGGATAGTATTAACAGCGGCATGCGCTTCCTTGCTGTTTTGGGCAACAATAACTCCTTTACCAGCAGCAAGTCCATCAGCTTTAATTACGAGGGGAATTGCATTCTGTTCGATATACTGATGAGCTAATGCTGGATCGCTGAAACTCATATAGGTTGCTGTAGGAATATTGTGGCGCCGCATAAATTCTTTGGCAAAAATTTTTGAAGTTTCAAGTTGGGCAGCCCGTCGTGTTGGACCAAAAATTCTGAGTCCATTTGTTTGGAAAACATCGACAATTCCTGCTGCAAGTGGCACCTCTGGGCCTACTACGGTAAGGTCGATTTGCTCACTTTTCGCAAAAGTAACCAATTCGGGAATTGACGTGATAGAAATATTTTCAATTCCACATTCATTAGCCGTACCTGCATTACCGGGTGCCACAAATACTTTTTGTGTTTGAGGGGATAGGCTTAATTTCCACGCTAAAGCATGCTCTCGACCTCCGCCACCAATAACTAATAACTTCATATGAATTAGAGATTATTCAATGTCTAAAATGACGAATATCGGTAAAAACCATAGAAATACCCTGCTCATCAGCGGCTGCAATAACCTCGTTATCACGAATGCTGCCACCAGGTTGGATCACGGCTACCGCACCCGCTTGTACTACAACATCTAATCCGTCACGAAATGGGAAAAAAGCATCTGATGCTACTACAGAACCTGAAAGAGATAGGCCTGCTTGTTGAGCTTTGATCGATGCTATTCGAGCGCTATCGACGCGACTCATTTGACCGGCACCGATGCCAACAGTATGGCCAGCATTACAAAAGACAATGGCATTGGATTTAACAAATTTTGCTACTCGCCACGCAAATAACAGATCTTCTAATTGTTGTGCTGACGGCTTTACTTTGGTAACTATTTTAAAATCTGAAATTCTGATGTTTTGAGTATCAGGAGTTTGCACCAGAATACCACCACTGACACGCTTTAAATCATAACGATGATATCCCTGTTGTAATGGTAATGTCAGAACACGAATATTGTTTTTTTGGGAGAAAAGTTGCTGTGCCTCTTGTGTAATTTCAGGTGCTATGATTACTTCAACGAATTGTTTCAGAACGACTTCCGCAGCATCTCTGTCTACAATTCGGTTAAACGCAATAATGCCACCGAAAGCAGATATCGGATCCGTTGAAAATGCTAACTGATAGGCTCGTGCCACGGTGTCGGCAACCGCAACACCACATGGATTAGCGTGTTTAACAATCACACAAGCCGGCTTATCAAATGTTTTTACACATTCCCACGCCGCATCGGTATCAGCAATATTGTTATAGGATAACTCTTTTCCTTGCAACTGCTTATAATTCGCTAAACTACCTGGAATTAATGATTCGTCACGAAAAAATGCAGCCTTCTGGTGAGGATTTTCACCATAACGTAGATTTTGCACAAGGGTGAAATTCAGGTTAAGGGAATCAGGAAAATCCTTGTACTGGCACTCGGCATCAAGTGAGGTGAGATAATTGCTGATTGCACTGTCGTAAGAAGCAGTGTGTGTAAAAGCCTTTTGTGCCCATTTAAAACGAACAACCAAACTAGTCGACCCGCGGTTCAAATCCAGTTCGTCACAAAGTAGCGAATAATCTTGAGGATCGGTAACAACGGCGACTTTTGCGAAGTTTTTTGCTGCTGCTCTTATCATTGTTGGGCCGCCAATATCAATATTCTCGATGGCCTCATCCAAACTACAATCCTTTTTTGCTATTGCTTGGCGGAAAGGATACAAATTGACAATAACAAGTTCAATGTTAGGAATAGATACGTTGATTAATGCGTCTTGGTGATCTGGTATGTCAACGCGCGCGAGTATGCCGGCGTGGATCTTGGGGTGCAGTGTTTTTACTCGACCATCTAGCATTTCCGGGAAACCGGTATAGCTACTTGCTTCCATCACTGAAATTCCAGCCTTGGATAACAACTCGGCAGTACCCCCCGTAGAAATGATTGTTATGCCGTAATGGTTTAATTTTTTTGCGAGATCGACGATACCAGTTTTGTCAGAGACACTTATAAGTGCATGTTTAATAATCATTTGATTTGATATTGCTTCATCTTTTGACGCAGCGTGTTACGATTTATTCCAAGCAAATCAGCTGCATGAGTTTGATTGCCTTTAGTATGTTGGATGACAATTTCTATGAGAGGTTTTTCAACGCTATTAATTACCATACTATAAAGATGACCTGGTTTTTCTCCATCCAGGTCATCGAGATAGCCATCGATAGCTTTGCGAATACACGATGCAATCTCATTTTCCTTCATTGCATTCATAAATTGACTCCCCACTATTATCGATATAACTCAATCTTTGGCGCTCTTCTGCTAATTTCGAGAAAAACATATTTGTTTCTCGAAGCTGTTCTTCACTGGTCTGTAATTGATTCATTGCGTGACGAAAACCTGCAGATCCAATTAACCCTTTGGTATACCACGAAATATGTTTACGTGCGACGCGCACACCGGAATATTCCCCATAGAAGTCATATAATTCGATCAGGTGATTAATCAGCACTTGATGAATTTCATTAACTTCGGGTGCTTGGAGGTGGCTGCCTGTAGTTAGGTAATGATTGATCTCCCGAAAAATCCACGGGCGTCCTTGTGCTGCTCGCCCTATCATGATGGCATCAGCTTTGGTATAAGCCAGAATATATTGCGCTTTTTCCGGTGTGGTAATATCGCCATTTGCAATGACAGGAATTTTAACGGCAGCCTTTACACTTGCGATCGTATCGTATTCTGCCTGCCCAGTATAAGCACAGGCGCGTGTGCGGCCATGAATCGCTAAAGCTTGAACACCGGCATTTTCTGCAATACGCGCAACCGTTAGCGCATTTTTATGTTGCTTGTCCCAACCTGTGCGAATTTTAAGGGTAACGGGAATATTCACCGCTTTCACAACGGCATCCAGTATTTTTCCAACCAAACCTTCATTTTGTAGCAAAGCTGATCCAGCCATTACATTGCATATTTTTTTTGCTGGACAACCCATATTAATATCGATTATTTGTGCACCTTTCTCAACGTTGTAACGAGCAGCCGCCGCAAGCATTAAGGGATCGGCCCCGGCAATCTGAACAGAAATTGGAGAGACTTCACCCTCGTGATTTGCCCTGCGTTCAGTTTTTTTTGAACCCCAAAGCAGGGAATTGCTCGATACCATTTCAGAAACGGCCATACCAGCGCCCAAAAGTTTACACAATTGCCGAAATGGACGATCGGTAACACCAGCCATCGGAGCAACAATAAGTTTATTTTTTAAAATATGAGAACCGATTTGCATGAAAAAAACTAGCGAATTTAATATCTTCAAATAAAAAAAGAAGATCAGATGAAATTAGTTTACGCAAAAAAGATGTAGGCACAAAGCTAATTATAGCTTTTGTTAGAATGGATTGGAAATCAGTGATAATTTAAAACTATCCTCTCGCTCCAAATATCATACGACGTGAAATAAAGCGCTTAAGAGGCGGCATGCAATCCAATATACTTAATCCAAAACCACAAGCTTGTTTCAGTATTCTACTTTCATTGGTAAATATTTTAACAAGCGAATCTGTAAAGAATCTACCGGCGTAACTATCAATTTGCCTTTTCTGATGATATCTTGACAGCATTGCAGATGTTCCAATTTCCGCGCAGGCTCTTTGTGTTGAAATGATCTCATTCGCCAATTCGTAAGCATCCCTTAATCCCAAGTTAAATCCTTGCCCGGCAACTGGGTGAAGTGTTTGGGCAGCATTGCCGATTAACGCAATTCTTTGCGATATGTTTGGAGTTGCGAATTTGAGCATGAGAGGGAATGCGGATCTCTTTCCTGCTGCAACAAACTTTCCTAACCGGTCGCCAAAATGCTGGTAAAGCCGCGTCACAAATGTTTCGTCATCAAGAGTTGTAATTTCCTTGGCCGTCTCAGGTGAAACTGTCCAAACCAAAGCAAAATCCTCGTGATGGGGAAGTAATGCGATAGGCCCATTACTAGTAAAGCGTTCATAGGCAATACCCGATTGCTTTATATCAGCTTTAACATTTGCAACAACAGCCCATTGCTGATAGTCATAGGATTGATAGGTTATATCCGGTATCTGTTTGGCAAGCTGACCACCATCAGCGAGGACGAGAAGCGTAGCAGTAGTCTTTTCTTCTTTGCCTTGATAATTAAAATACACAGTACCTTCCTTTTCATTCACATCCAATCGAGTAACTATGGCACCACCGGCATAATTATTTTGATGTGCTGTTAATTTGTTATGCATTGCCGTATAAAGATCATGATAGTTCACCACAAATCCTAAAGTAGGCACCCCTGCTTGTTCAGGTGTTAAGATCGTCAGACCAAGACTGCCGCGATTGGAAATATGTATGGTAGTAATCGGGGTATAAGATTGAAGATTGCTCCACACGCTCAAACGTTGCAAAATTAAATGGCTTCCATACGATAACGCCAGTGGCCTAGGGTCTTCAGTTTTATCTGTTAACTCACGCGCTTCAAGCAATAGGCAAGAGATACCGGTATCGTTGAGAGCAAGCGCTAGGGCCATTCCCACTGGCCCTCCCCCAATAATGACAATATCATAGTGGTCAGTAGGCATAAATCGCTTAATTATTTCTTCCATATCAACTCAATCTATATTTTTTTAATGCAATCGTCGAACTCGTGTAAGAGTGGGGCTCAGTGAGCGTTCTGATCCTGTTTTGCGCTTAAGGATAGCACAGTGAATGCAGTCATGAAATGAAGTGACTAATAAATGTGTAATGATGCTTAGCCTGGAAAATGGCATAATTGCACTTCATACTGCAAATTAATAATAATTGATAAGCTTTAACCCCAGTAAAAAAATGGTGCAATTTTTCAATGGAATAATAATTTTTGTTTAGGGAATTTTTTGAGCAAGATTAATGAATAAATGAATAAAATTTTATTATTAGTATTATCGGCATTTTTTTTCTGCATGAGCGCTTGGGCTGGAAATACAGATAGCGATCTGATTAATGCTGCGGAAAAAAGTAATTTTGCTGCAATAAAAAAAATATTGAATGCACAGCAAGTTGAACGTGAAGAGTTGAATAATGCGTTCCTGGTTGCTGTAAAAAAAGGAAATACCGCGATTGTTGAAAGCTTCCTACAGGCTGGTGCAGCGGTAGATTTAAGGGGAGACAATCAATATACCCCACTCATGCAAGCTTCCCGGGATGGCCGTGACCAGATTGTGGAACTTTTGTTGGCAGCGGGAGCAGAAGTTAATGCGATTTCTGAAGACGGTGAGACTGCATTAATTTTAGCTGCAGAAAAAGATAGAAGAAAAGTGATTCCTTTACTATTAGCAGCCAAAGCAGAAGTCAATGCAAAAAGAAATGACGGCATGACAGCCTTATTGCTTGCCGCGCAGCAAGGTTATCAGCAAACCATACAAATCCTGGTAAAGGCTCGTGTGGATGTCAATTATCAATTGGATAATGGCGCAAGCGCATTGATGATAGCCGCCCAGCATGGCCACTTAGGTGCTGTTCACGCGCTCATTGCTTCTAATGCAGATCCTAATTTAAAAGCAAGTAACGGTATGACGGCCATGAAACTTGCCAATCTGTATCGTTATAAAGAGATCATTGATTTATTAAAACAAGCAGGCGCCAGATAATAAAGTGACATCACCTTTTCCACCAACTTACTTGTTTAATAATCAGACCGTCGACATCAAAATAAAATTAAGGAAAATTTATGAATACATTGATTAAGCTATTAGCGATCATGGCCATTTCATTACTCATAGGATGTAGCGAGCAAACGCCAAGCAATCGATCGCAAGCCAATGATTCTTCGACGATTAAAGATGAAATCACCAAATTGGGTGAAATTCCCACGGTGCTAAGTGAAGGCTTAACCCCTGAAGAACAAGCAGAATTGAAAGAACAAATTATGCCCCCGGGAGTAGGCGATACCGAATTAGCAGAGAAGAAGTTTCAGACGTTGTTAGAAGACGCACGGGCGGGAGATCCTGTGGCTCAGAATGGTTTAGGTGTAATGTATTATACTGGAGAAGCTGTCTCAAAGACGGCTTCGGGTCAGATCCTACCCAATGATCCTGAATTGGCTGCAGGATGGTTTTTTCGTGCTGCGGAACAAGGCTATGCGGATGCGCAATTTAACCTTGGATTAATGTATATAAATGGCGAAGGTGTCGAGAAAGATCTTGCACATGCTGTCGAATTATTTAAGAAAGCAGCGGAACAAGGGCATGTTGATGCGCAAAATAATTTAGGCGCTATGTACTTTACCGGTGAAGGCGTAAAAAGAGACGAGCAAAAAGCCATTAGTTGGTTTGAGAAAGCGGCAGCGCAAGGCAATACTGAAGCTCAAGCAAATCTGGATGCAATTAAAGCAGCCACGAAATGAATGTCTTCTGCAATAAATACCAAAACAGGGGAAACTTGAAAATTGAAAGCCAAAACAGAATCTTGTCATACTCATGACAAAGCTATGAACAAACTTTCTGCTCTATATGTAACTGAAAGCGGGACTTACCAGACTTAGATCGGGGGAAATATGGTGGATTCAACCGGTTGTCGCAACACTGGGTTGTCCGGTTTACTTGACCATACATGGACGCTCACGTTATGCCAAGCTTTCAGTCGATGATTTTAAGAAGGTAAAATTGCAGCCATACATCTGGACTTTATATGAGGCGCATTGCCTCTGTCCCTGATGGAATCCGCTGAGTAACGCC
>CAADGS010000109.1 GCA_900696615.1 uncultured beta proteobacterium | reverse complement strand
TCGGTGCGAAGAAGGTCACCAATTCAGCCCGGGAATGGAGTCCCAACTTACTTTGCACGCGTGCTGTGCAATTGGTAATGGCGGTTTCGGAAAGACCCAACGTATAGGCAATTTCTTTTGATGCACATCCAAGTCCAACATATTCTGCGACTTGTCGCTCTCTTGGCGTTAAGCCCCGCAAATCAGGATGCGCGGGATCATTTTTGATGGCCACAATAAAGCGGCGCCCATCGCTATCGAAGCGATTTCAGGTTTGACTAGCGCTAGCGATCCGGTTGTGACAACTCGCTGCCAACTTAATGGCACCGGTGAATTGACAAATGACGATGCAATGCTTGGAGATATCGGTGATAAAAATGGTATTGCCATTTGATCATGGACACACAGAACCAGTACCTAGCAATGAATTCACTGGCCCCCCTACTGACCTCGTTTGCCGATTAAACGGCTCCAGGGTTGCGGATGTCATTGGTACCGCCGGTACGTGATTTCACATGCTGC
The DNA here is from genome assembly GCA_900696615.1 of uncultured beta proteobacterium. Lineage (GTDB taxonomy): Bacteria > Pseudomonadota > Gammaproteobacteria > Burkholderiales > Nitrosomonadaceae > Nitrosomonas. The sequence continues at coordinate 8,679 of CAADGS010000109.1, read as the reverse complement.
GGAGATACAGCTCCTCCGGTTTGAATGAACCAAACCCATCAAATTAGGTTCTAGATTATTTGGCTTAAATTCCCCGCTGCTTGCAACGGGGATAATAATTTTTAGAAACGGAAATTGTATTGAACATAGAAAAGATCGGGAGAAACTCCAGGTGCTTGCGCTTTAAGAAAATCACCACTCCACATCTTTGAATAACCAACCAGCACATCTTGATGGCGGCTCACATGCAAGTTAAGCCGGAAATCGACTTCGTCACCGATGTGACTGCCTGACTGACCGGTAACATCTCTGAATGTTGCCAGGCCCGCTGCGTTATACAAGAAATCACGCTCATTTGCGAGATAGAACCGGTGATATTGTGTAATAAAGGTTATCCACGGCATTGGATGCATAGTAAATTGCGCATTAAAATCGTGCACGTTTTGGCGGCCTATGCGATCAAGAAAACCCATGTAATAGTGACCGAATGGAAACAACTGATTGAATGTATTACTTCTGCCATCGGTATGCCGGCTATCGCCTGATGCAAAATCATAACGTATCCAGCCTTGCGGGTTCATCGGTAAAGGCAAGCGATAACCGATACCCGTTGCTACGGCAAATGCGGACACATCCAAACCGGATCGGCGGCCAAACTGATACATTCCTTCCAATTCATACAAGAAGTTGTCGAAATTACCGGCAAAACGCCCCCCTAATGTATGCGTGTCAGCATTCGCTTGTAGGATGTTTCCAGCCAGGAGATTGGCTGGTGTGATATTTCGATCGTTGATAAGACTAAGAAAATAGAGATCTATTGTATGTCCTGGTAGGGGTTTGTTGGTAGCCCATAAACCAAAAAAGTTTTGTTGCGTATCCCAATTATCTACATTACCTTTTTCGGTAATCATTGGACGTGTCCAGAATGCATCAACATCCCATTCAGGCGTACGCCAGAAAACTTTAACACCTTGGAAAGTTCTTCGTGTGTTAACCCAATCCAACGTAGAGATCAAACGCTGTGAACCATACATTAATTCCTGACGACCGACACGGATATACACCGGACCATTATTGATATTTGCCAGTTTTATGTCGGTAAACATGTTCAAAAAATCTGCGTGATTTCTATCGGTAATCAGCGGTGGCAATTCTGATCCGAAAGCGCGTGCATCGAGCAATTCCGCAAACAACCGGACTCTGTCGCGATACCATAAATCAGCATGGAATCTTGTGCGTAACAAGTGAAAATCGTTGTTGATATCTGCAGTATTTAACCGGCTATCAGTTTCATGCGTATAGCGGTACCAGAAATTACCACCAAAAGATAACAACCAATCGTCGCCGAAATTAATTCTTTTGACGGGATCGAAAATATCTTTTTCATGCCCCGGTGTAGCCAGATAGCGGAAATCGATATCGTATGCCGGTGTAGTCAGCAAGGCAAAAGGCGCATACGGCGCAACTGGTGGTTTTTCACGCTTATTGCCCGTAACCATATCCCAAAATGAAAAATAGCCAGGCCCGGCAGGTGGTAACAAAAATAAGCCAGGACGCGATGGAATAGAAACAAATGGCACTTTGGATTTATCGAATGTTCCGATCGCTGCTGCAGGCGCAGAGGTCGGCGCAGAGCTAGTGTTATCGGCCGGTTTAAGTGGCGTCGGGTTAGTTGCGTGCGCTTGTAAAGTGAAGCACGTAATTCCAACCGTGCAATACATAAATTTTAGCCAATGCCGGGTATTTCTAATGTAATGCACTTTTAATTTAACGAATAAATTCGCTACAAAAGAAAAAATGCGGAACGGATTCATTAAGAAGCTCCTGTTATCTGGATTAGTACAAAATTACAAATTAATTCTAATGGTAGGGTATTGTTTTTCCACGTAGATCGAGGCCGCCATTATATGCGATATCCTTCATTCACAAAGCACTTATCAATGCTTCCAAGCGTGAACGTTTATCATCAATTCTTTTTATCTAATATATTGAATATCAATTGTATTGAATATCAGTTACATAAAACCTGTATATTGATAAATATCAAGAAAGAGCAATTTGTTGTAAATTTGCCACAAGACCGGGTAAACAGTTGCAGTAAGACTGCTAAGGATGCACTTTAATAATTAACCCTAGTGCTTCGATTTTTTTACTATAAGCAAGCAACCACGATTCGGTTACAGGTGTTAATCGCGCAGCTTCAGGTTGCAGTGAGGGACGTGCGATTCCATAGAGTAAAATACCTTGAAGCGTTACGCCATCATTCTTAAGTTTTTCGATGAAACTAAGATAAGCATTGACTTCTGCATCACTGGGAGGACTTCCATCAATCTGGAATACACAGGTCTGCAGCCAGGTAGGGCAAAGCCCTGCAGAAATTCCCAAATGTTGGCGGATCTTACTCAAACTGATTTTCGTATTATTTATGCGATGTCTTTCTTCCGGTAGTGCGCGATCAAATTTAAACCATACTTCGCCATTTAAATGAGACATTCGTTTCAGACCCGCTTGCACTGTTGGCCTGTGAATAAGGCTGCCATTGGTAATCAAAACCAGTTTTAAATTTTTAGCTGCTTCGAAGTCATTTACGATACTGCCAATCAATTCGATGACTTGTTCAAATTCTTTAGCACTGGTTGGTTCGCCATTACCGGATAATGCTATATCATGAATTTTTCTTGATTCCGGTGGCACATGCTTTTGCATAAAATCGCCATTCACCAGTTTATTAAGAAAATAACGCAGCTCAAATTCAAGTTTTTTTAAATCTATTCGAGGAGCAGTGCCACGTTTGAGATCGGGTACTTGGCAATAAATGCAGCGCCAGTTGCACGCATTGTTTGGATTAAGATTGATGCCAATGGAAACACCGCCAGCACGACGCGATACGACCGGATAAACATATGTGAGTCCAGCACTATCACGACTGTGATCAGTAGTATTCAATCGTTCGGAATTTGATTGCAATGTTACAATCCTCAATTTGGCACTCAAAGAAATAACGTATGTTAATCACGCGTAAACTGGAATTTGATGCGGGTCACCGTATCTCGACGCACAACAGTCAATGCCGCCATTTGCATGGCCATCGCTACCGCATTGAAATAACGCTCTCCGGTGATATTATCGCTGACGAAAGGAATGCATTGCAAGGCATGGTGATGGATTTCTCAGAAGTGAAAAGTATTGCAAAATCAGTACTGGTGGATCGATGGGATCACGCATTTCTGGTTTATTCCGGCGACACCAAAGTATTGCATTTTTTGCAGTCGATTGAAGGTCATAAAACGGTGGTATTGGATGTTCAACCCACAGCAGAAAATCTGGCGGAAATTGCCTTTGCTACACTTAATAATGCGTATCAGGATACTTATGGCAATCATTTACAACTAGAGCGAGTGCGTTTATATGAGACTCCTAATTGCTGGGCTGACGCTGTGCGCAGAGCGTTTTAATCATTTCAGACGTAATTAAAAATGTTTATCGATTCACATTGTCACCTTGATTTCCCTGAACTTGCCAAAAACCTTCCGGAAGTATTGCAAAAAATGGCGGAAAACCGCGTTACCCATGCGTTATGTGTGAGCGTCAATTTACCTGATTTCCCGCGCATTCGAGAACTGGTTGAAACACATCAGAATTTGTACGCTTCCGTTGGCGTGCACCCGGATTATGAAGATCAAATCGAACCGCACGCCGAGCAACTGTCTGAACTGGCAGATCATCCGAAAGTCATCGCCATTGGCGAAACAGGTTTGGATTACTATCGATTGCAAGGTGATTTAGAATGGCAACGGGAACGTTTTCGCCAGCATATTCGTGCCGCGCGGAAAGTTAGTAAACCTTTGATCATTCACACCCGGTCGGCTGCAGCGGATACGTTGCGAATCATGCAGGAAGAAGGCGCCGCCGAAGTTGGCGGTGTGATGCACTGCTTTACCGAAAGCTGGGAAGTTGCGCAGCAAGCGATTGCAATGAATTTTTATATTTCATTTTCCGGTATCGTAACATTCAAAAATGCAGTAGCTCTAAAAGAAGTTGCTAAAAACATCCGCTTGGACCGGATGCTTATCGAGACGGATTCACCTTATCTTGCGCCAGTACCATTCCGCGGCAAATTAAATCAACCGGCATTTGTGCGTTACGTAGCTGAAGAAATCGCGAGATTACGTGCAGTTTCGCTAGAAGATGTTGCTGCTGCGACCACAAACAATTTTTTCAATTTATTTAGCATAGCCAGAAATGACTTACCTACTTAAAACGTATTCTCTATTTGTATCTACTGTCATATTTTTGTGCTTGTCGCTGACTGTCTCTGCCGGCATACAGGATGATTTCATTTGGGCCGTGGAGAAAGGTAATTTAACGGATGTAACTAAATTACTTAAAAAAGGTGCCAATCCGGATACGCCTAGCAGGGAAGGCTATACACCACTGATGATTGCAGCGCAGACGATGAACCTGAAACTTGCCGAGCTATTGATTGATGCCGGGGCGGATTTGCGCGCTCGTAATAAATACGGCGAAACGGCAATCATGCTTGCCAGCTATCATGGCCAAAAAGACATGGTACGGTTATTTTATATGAAAGGTGCGGAAATCAATCATAGTGGCTGGAATCCGTTGCTATATGCGGCTTCAAGTGGACATTCCGATACCATTCAGTTGCTTGTAAGTGTTGATGCCGATGTCAATTCAATTTCTGATAATGGCACCACACCACTAATGATGGCTGTTAGGGGTAATCATCTTGATGCCGTAAACTTGTTGCTTGCCAAAGGCGCAGATCCAACAATAAAAAATGAACATGGAGACAATGCGCTAAGCTGGGCGGAAAAAAAAGAGCATCTAAAAATATTAAAACTGCTTAAAAAGCATGTTCTATCCAAATAATTCAACCATATTTTGTTATTGGGACAAATTTTGATGACGCAAACTTTGCGTGGAAAAACTGCCATCGTTACCGGATCTTCACGGGGGATAGGCGCACAAATTGCGCTTACTTTAGCGCAAGCAGGGGCAGCGGTAGCTGTCAATTATTCGAAAGATAAACTAGCAGCCGACAAAGTGTGTGCAACCATTCTGGAGTCAGGCGGCCACTGCCTGGCAGTTCAGGGTGATGTCAGTAAGCCAGCCGAGGTTAAAAAGCTTTTTGCAACGGTTTGCGAACAGTTCAAGCAAATTGATATCCTGGTTAACAATGCCGGAATCCTGCTTTTTAAGGAAATAACAGAAATTCAAGATGATGAATTTGATCGTATCGTAGACGTTAATTTCAAAAGCGTCTTTTATATGTTACGAGAAGCCGCTGCAAAACTTGCGGATCACGGACGAGTGGTGACCATTTCCAGTACCGTAACACGATTAATGTTACCCAAATATGGCGCTTATGCAGCGACGAAAGCTGCTGTCGAGCAACTGACACGTATTTTTGCGCGCGAAATGGGAAAACGAGGCATAACTGCCAATAATATTTTGCCTGGACCAGTCGATACAGAACTGTTTCGTGCGGGAAAAACCGCGGCGGATATAGAACGCATGGCGGAAATGGCTGCATTAGGCCGGATTGGCAACACAAACGATATCGCACAAGCCGTATTATTTCTGGTCAGCGAAGAAGCCCGTTGGGTGACGGGACAAAATATCGGTGTGAATGGTGGAATAATTTAACGAACAGAAATGGAGAATCGGATGCGTATCGGGGTGCCCAAAGAAATTAAAACTCATGAATCCCGCGTGGGCTTGACACCGGCAGCGGTGCGTGAACTGGCCGCCAATGGCCACCATATTATGGTACAGAAAAATGCAGGATTTCAGATTGATTTAAGCGACGACAAGTATCGTGCTGCCGGAGCCGAAGTAATTGATAATCCGCAAGAGATTTACGCGAATGCCGATCTGATCGTTAAAGTCAAGGAGCCTCAAGCTTCAGAAATACCGTTGCTACGCGACGGACAAATATTATTTACTTACTTGCATCTTGCTCCCGATCCCGTGCAGGCGAAGGGCTTAATGAATTCAGGTTGTATCGCAATAGCCTATGAAACGGTTACAGACCGCTACGGCGGATTGCCATTATTGGCTCCGATGAGTGAAGTAGCAGGCCGTATGGCAATTCAGGCTGGTGCACATGCATTGGAACTCGATCAAGGTGGCCGTGGCATGTTGCTGGGAGGTGTATCGGGTGTGCCGGCGGCACGTGTGGTAATCATCGGAGGCGGTGTTGTGGGCACTAATGCTGCGCGAATCGCAATGGGTGTGGAAGCGCATGTGACGGTGCTGGATAAATCCATTCATCGCTTACAACAATTGGATTCGCAATATGGTTCAAAGATAAATACCGTTTTCTCGACAGTGGACGCATTGGAAGAGCATGTTTCTAACGCCGATTTGGTCATTGGCGCGGTACTGGTTCCGGGCGGCGCAGCACCTAAATTGGTAAGCCGCGAACTGGTTAGCAGTATGAATCGTGGCGCTGTGCTGGTTGATGTCGCTATTGATCAAGGCGGCTGCTTTGCTACCTCCAAACCTACTACATTGGCTGATCCTATTTATACAGTCGATGGCGTAGTGCATTATTGCGTGTCCAATATGCCAGGTGCAGTCGCACGCACTTCAACATTTGCACTAAATAATGCGACGCTGCCTTTTGTTCTGGCGCTTGCCAATAAAGGCTATCTTAGGGCCCTAGCGGATGATCAGCATTTGTGTAGTGGTTTGAATGTATTCCGAGGGCAATTGACACATGAAGCGGTAGCGCGTGATTTACAATTACCGTACAAACCGGCGTTGGAAGTATTGGTATGAATCATAGCCATTGCCAGTCGATAGCTATCGATTTGTACAAGATTTCCTTCCTGTTCGTTTCATAAAATCAGAAGACGTATAATAAGCCCTCATTTTTGTCTTAAGAGAACATAACCTAGAATGTCTGGTAATACATTTGGTAAGCTTTTTTGTGTCACTTCTTTTGGTGAATCACATGGTCCTGCGATAGGTTGCGTAGTTGATGGATGTCCGCCTGGACTAGCAATCACCGCAGATGATATTCAACGTGAATTGGATCGCCGCAAACCGGGGACATCACGTCATGTTACGCAGCGACGGGAAACTGACGAAGTCGAAATTTTGTCAGGTGTATTTGAGGGACAGACTACCGGCACACCAATTGCCTTGTTAATCCGTAATGTTGATCAGCGCAGTAAAGATTACAGCAAGATTATGGATTCTTTTCGTCCTGGCCATGCGGATTACACATATTGGCAGAAATATGGCGTTCGTGACTATCGCGGTGGTGGCCGCGCTTCCGCTCGAGAAACAGCTGTTAGGGTGGCTGCAGGAGCGATTGCAAAAAAATGGCTGCTTCAGCGATATGGCATCGTGATTCGCGGACATATGGCGCAATTGGGTACTATTCAAATTCCATTTAGAGAATGGACTGATGTTGATAGCAATCCTTTCTTTGTTGCAAATAACGATTATGTTGAGCAATTGGAAGCATTCATGGATCAGTTGCGCAAATCCGGTGATTCCGTGGGTGCCAAGATCAGCGTAGTGGCACAAGGCGTACCGGTCGGCTGGGGCGAACCGGTATACGACCGCCTAGACGCCGAAATCGCTTATGCAATGATGAATATTAATGCAGTAAAAGGTGTTGAGATCGGCGCTGGCTTTGCCAGCGTTACACAAAAAGGCACGGAACATTCCGACGAAATGACACCGGATGGTTTTGTAAGCAATAATGCGGGAGGAATTTTAGGCGGTATTTCCACCGGGCAAGATATTGTCGTCAACATAGCGATCAAACCGACTTCCAGTATCCGCCTGGGACGTCGCTCGATTGATAAAGACGGTAATCCGGTTATTGTTGAAACACATGGACGGCACGACCCTTGTGTTGGCATTCGTGCCACACCGATTGTTGAAGCGATGCTGGCATTGGTGTTGATCGATCACGCATTACGGCATCGCGCGCAAAACGCAGACGTGATTTGCAGAACGCCGAAAATACCTGCTACTGCTATTGGCGCGAGCAATTCCGCTATGCTTATCCAAGCACCGTACAATGAAGACCCGGAACCGGAAGAAGATATTTGATTCGATTTGATTTGATTTCTAGTGCTTAATGGTATTTTGCCTTGACAAGATCGACCAAATCCACCATTATCGGCCCCGCAAAAGTAATCGTGATGATTGATAGAAAAAATGGACTGAATTATTAGTTGATTTCAGCTTTAGCGCATCGAATACCTTAACAAAAACGCAACTTCGAGTCCCGTAACCGCTTCAATCTGATATAATCGCCCGGTTGCTTAAACAAGCTGGAAGTAATGAGATTGTATGAAGCGCCCGTAGCTCAGTTGGATAGAGTACTTGGCTACGAACCAAGGGGTCGTGGGTTCGAATCCTGCCGGGCGCGCCACTTCATTATCAAATTCGATACATCCAGAAATGAACGGATGTTTTTGTTCATAACAGCATTTCAATTGGCCAAGTAGCTCAGTCGGTAGAGCAGAGGACTGAAAATCCTTGTGTCGGTGGTTCGATTCCGCCCTTGGCCACCAATAAATACAAGCACTTAGAGATAAAAATCATAAGTGCTTTTTTATTTTTTAATAATTGTAACCGTTTTGTAACCGCGCAAAATCAATGGGCTGCTTGTAACCTTTCCATATGAGAACCGGTTATAAATAGGTGGAT
>CAADGS010000108.1 GCA_900696615.1 uncultured beta proteobacterium | reverse complement strand
TTTGAATCTTTATCTGATTACCGCTACTGCTCCAAAATGTGCACGCAATACCAAGTTATTTATTGCACACACACTTTGTCTCATAGTCATCAACATTGACAGTTAGATGTGAATTCGCGATTAATCCGAACAGCTTCATTCGCTCTGTAGATCGTAATGAAATGTATGCATGGTTACATCACACATCGCTGCATCGGGCTATGATTATTCTTACCGCGAACAAAAATTGACATGATCGTCTATCGCTTATCATGCATAAACTGCAGAGCATATTGATAAGCGAAAAAATTACTAGAAACGCTCTGATTTATATATGAATTCATTAAGACTATTTTTACGACTTAAGAATCATTCGTTTTAGCAAATTCAGCAAAATTTATATCGAAGAAAATGTGTAATTTTTTCCCACACGAATAAAATGTTACGCAGTATTTTTTATAGTGTCAATATTTTGTGTAAAAAAATCCCACGACTACTTTTGTGCGCTATGGTAAAATGACGTTAATACTGCGATAATTACTGCTAAAATTTTTATAAAAAATTATTGAATCTTCGTGGTCAGATCATGCACAGTACTCTTCCTTCAATTTCTATACTTTCACCGGTTCTTGTCAGTGCGTTACGGCGGGCATTGCGTCCATTAATCAAGTTGATGGTGGCAAAAGGAATTACTTACAATTACTTGTCGGAATTGCTTAAAGACATCTTTGTTGAAGTGGCTGACAAAGAATTTAGAATCGGCACAAAGCCTTCCAGTGATAGTCATTTAAGCTTGCTAACGGGTATTCATCGCAAGGATATTAAGCGATTGCGCCATTGCGGACATTTAAATACCGAAACCATGCCACAAGCCATATCCATGGGTGCCCGACTCGTAAGTCTTTGGACTAGTGATGAGCGCTTTCTGGATGAAAATAAGCAACCAAAGCCCTTGCCCAGATTTATTAGAGAAGGTGGGATGATTTCATTCGAGGGATTGGTGGCAAGCGTTAGTTGCGATATTCGTTCGCGCGTTGTACTCGATGAATGGCTAAGACTTGGAGTTGCTCGCTTCGATGAAAAGAATCGTGTTTGTCTCAACATAGCTGCGTTTATTCCCGTGCATGGTTTTGATGAAAAAGCATACTTTTTTGGACATAATCTCCACGATCATGCTGCCGCAGCAACTAGCAATTTGCTGGGAGAGAAACAACCGTTTCTAGAGCGCAGTGTTTACTATGATGGATTAAGCGAGAACTCGGTTAGAATCCTTGCAGAAAAGTCTGAAAGTTTGGGAATGGAGTCTTTGTTGGCCATTAACAAAGAAGCGTTAGAAATGGAGAAAGATGATACTACGACAAGCGGTTCACGCTACCGCATGACATTTGGTATTTATTACTTTAGCGAACCTATCGATTCAGAGAAACCCTTTGATGTGAAAGATAGCGCTAGTTATTGAAGGATTAGAAAAATTTGAGTTGCAGAGCGCGTACCATTGCATTAGAAGCAGTATATCGTCTCAGTATCTGCCTGGTACATTTACTGAGTATAGCTGTCTTACTGCTTTTTTGTTCTGTTATAGCACAAGCAAAAAATAGCTGTAATTCAAATGATTCACTTATCAATCTTGCAACGCATGCTGTATCCGGGATTGGTGGTACAGGCATATCGACCCAAGATTCCGGTATAGGGGGTACAGGTATTAATAACGGGGGAATGGGAGGAACCGGTTCTGAAGAAGAGAGTATAGGTACACTTAAAAATACCATAAATGATTCCGGCATCGGTGGTACTGGAATCATCGGAACCATTACCGGATTTTCAAGTATGTGCGTAAATCATGTTGAAATTCAGTATGATTCTGACACCCCCATTTCTGTAAACGGTCGATTGTCGGCAATAACGGACCTGACTGTTGGTCAAGTAATCGCGGTGCAAGCAGAAGAGTCGGATGGAGCGTATATAGCGCGCAATATCGCGGTTAATAATGCTATTGTCGGACCTATTAGTGATTTGAAACCTGAAGCCCATCAAATGCGTATATTGGGTCAAACGATAAAAATCGGACAATTACCGGATAGTGGCAGTTTATCAAACTTAAAAACCGATCAGTGGGTACAAGTAAGCGGACATAGATTTGCTGATGGCACGATTGTGGCATCTCATATTGAATCAATTCCATCTTCAGCTGAAGTTACAATAAATGGTTATGTCAATCATGTTGATTCAAGCGGTTTTGAAATTAATGGTACGCGCATTGACTATGATGTCAAATCCTTATCCGCTGAACTAACACAAGGATCTGAAGTACGGATTGAAGGTAATTGGGATGGCGCCTATCTAAAAGCGCAGTACATTGAAATTGAGCCTACGCGCAATAGCCTGGGCAATGTAGATCATTTAATAATTGAAGGGTATGTCCACGCACTCAGTGATGAGGAATTAAACTTAAATAACTGGATTGTTACGCTTACTCCACATGTACTGTTTGAAACCGGATATACAAGCGGTGACCTTAGGTTGAATCAACGAATACAGGTAAGTGGCCGAGTGGAAAAGAACCAACGTATCGTTGCTGAACGCGTCAAAATAATAAAATATGAATCACTTTCTCATCTGCCAGAAAGCAACGGTAAAAAACAAATTGATGATAGTGAAAGCAGCAAAATAGACAACTTGGAAGATAATTCAGAACTCAAATCTGCTCAAGGAACCGAAGATGGTTCAATAAAAGATGCTGCGCATGATACGGACCAACATCAGTCTTCGGGTACTCCCGTAGAAATTCTAATTCTAGCAGTGATATTAATATCGGCGCTGGTTCTGATTCTCATACTATTAACTCAATCGTGCACGAAGCGGAAGCGGGTTTGATGCGACTATTTTTCTAAGAATATACCAACTCAGCACTTGGGATGAGTTATTTTCCGGTACGTTGCAAGCCAGCGCATCAATAACACTTTATGCTCTACTATAACAAGCCTTCCGCTTTGCGTTTCGCATAAAGGCAAATCAGATCGCAAGCGATATGTGCAGCAGCAAGGGCTGTAATCTGACTATGGTCATAAGCGGGTGCTACTTCTACAATGTCCATGCCGATGATATTGACCGCGGCAAGATCCTGAATGATTGCCAGTACCTGGGCGGTAGATAATCCACCGCATACGGGTGTACCGGTCCCTGGAGCAAAAGCTGGATCCAGGCAATCAATATCGAATGTGAAATAGGCCGGATGCTGTCCCACAACGCGTTTTATCTCTGCAATGACGGCATCGCTGCCATACCTGTGTACCCAGTTTGCGTCCAAAATATGCATCCCCATATAATCATCATTCCAGGTGCGAATGCCGATTTGTATAGAACGATTTGGATCAATTAATCCATCATTCACCGCTTTATAGAACATCGTGCCATGATTCAGCGAATCACGGCTATCATCAATCCACGTGTCACTATGTGCATCAAAATGGATCAAAGAAAGTGGTTTGCCGAATCTTTCCGCATGTGCTTGCAATAATGGATAGGTAACATAATGATCACCGCCAAAAGTCAACATACGAGCGCCTGACTGCAAAATACCCCGAGCATGGTCAACAATCGCTTGGTGAATCGTTGCTGGATTATGAACATCAAGATAGCAATCGCCAAAATCGATAACCGCCATCTTTTCAAAGGGATCAGAACCCCAAGGATAAGGTTTCAGCGAAGCGATTTCCGCTGCTGCGAGCCGAATGGCTTGAGGTCCGAGGCGTGCGCCTGAGCGATAAGAAACGGCCAAATCTAATGGTATGCCACTGATCACCAAGTCAGCACCAATTAAGTCCTTGCTGTATTTACGCCGCATGAAAGATAACACGCCTGCAAAGGTAGGCTCACGCAGCATTCCATATGGACTGTTTCGTACTATGGCACCATCTATGTTAATACGGTCTTCTTCATTCATTGTAGTTTATTCCCTGAAAGAGTGGATGTATGTTGTGTTCATTTTTCAGTATCGTCGTATCATGATAATTGGGTTGATTTAAATTGTTTCAATCTTTTTACAAAGATTGTGTATATAAAAGCTTAAGCAAATTGCTATTGACAACAAGATGTGGTTACAATTTTCATCGTGTAAAGAAATTATATGATCTTTCTATGCCACGATTAATTAACATCGAGTCGATAATAATTGCGTTACTAATATCCGGCCTATTCAGTGGTTGTGCTTCGATGTTTTCCACCCCATCATCTCGCCCGGCGGTAAGTAAATATGGCGCTCCCAATCTTAACGCTGCTTATAACAAACCCTATAAAGTTCATGGTGTTACTTATTACCCGTTAAAATCAGCAGCTGGCTACCGCGAAGTCGGTACCGCATCTTGGTACGGCACGGAATCAGGCAATCGCACCGCCATGGGTACACGCTTTGTTGCGCATGCATTAACCGCAGCACATAAAACATTACCTTTACCTTCAAAAGTACGGGTTACAAATTTGAATAACGGCCGCCACGTTGACGTCATCGTCAATGACCGGGGTCCTTTCAAGCAGGGTAGAATTATTGATTTATCTCATGGTGCAGCGAGAAAAATTGGTTTGCAGGGTGTGGCAAAAGTAAGAGTGGAATACCTTGGCACCCAAATCAGTCAGAGATGAGAAGTCTTAATTCCAGGGATAACTTGTCCGAAGCGAGCATAGTAAGGATTTGCTGCGAAGTCAGTTCAACAGGCCAACGTCATGAAATCATTTTCTTTCCCACCCATGCCATTACACTGGCGAGTGCTGCTGGTAAATGTTGCGGCTGCGTACCGCCAGCTTGCGCCATATCGGGGCGTCCGCCGCCTTTGCCACCAACTTGCTGTGCAACAAAATTAACCAGTTCGCCAGCCTTGATCTGATTGATGAGATCGGCGCTAACACCGGAGATTATCGTTATTTTCCCATCCTTGACGGCACTCAACACAATGGCGCAGGTTTTCAACTTCGCTTTGAGTTGATCCAATGTCTCACGCATGGTTCTGGAGTCAGCATTTTCCAAATTGGCGGCCAGAACCTTGATACCTTTAATTTCCTGGGCTTGTGCTGCCAGATCATCACCTTGCGAGCTGGCAAGCTTGGTTTTTAACCGCACCAGTTCCTTTTCAGCATGCCTTACGTTTTCTATGATCTGAGAAATTTTCTGCGTGACTTCCTGCGGGTTGGTTTTGAGCGTTTGCGCTATTTCCAGTAATTGCGCTTCTCGCTGTTGCACATATTCAATAGCTGCTTTTCCGGTGACTGCCTCTACCCGGCGAATACCTGCGGCCACACCGGATTCCGTCAAGATTTTGAAAAAGCCGATCTGTCCAACTTGGGAAACATGCGTACCGCCGCACAATTCAGTCGAAAATTCACCCATACCGATGACGCGCACGACATCGGTATATTTCTCGCCAAACAATGCCATGGCACCGCGTTTAATAGCATCATCGTATCGCATGGTTTCTGCTGCAACAATCCAATTGCTTCTGATCTGCTCGTTGACCAGGCCTTCGATTTCACGTATTTCACTCATACTCAATGGCGCGTTATGAGAAAAATCAAAGCGTGTACGATTGGCATCTACCAATGAACCTTTTTGCGTAACATGCGTTCCCAGTACTTTGCGCAACGCGGCATGCAGCAAATGAGTTGCAGAATGATTGTTGGCAGTGCTGGCGCGCGTCAGCGGATTAACCCGAGCCAGCACATTATCCTTGATCACGAGCCGGCCGCTGCGCAATAAGCCTTTATGACCGAACACACCGGCCTGAATCTTTTGCGTATCTGCAACGGCAAAGGTACCATTAGCCGCCAGCAATTCACCGCAATCACCCACTTGTCCACCGGATTCAGCATAAAAAGGTGTCTGATCCAGCACAACAACTGCTTCATCACCGGCTTCAATAAAATCGACTGCGCTGCCTTGTTTATAAATGGCCAATACTTGTCCTTCATGTTGCAAGGTTTCGTACCCATAAAACGTTGTTTGGTTGCCCGTGTATTCAATACCTTCCTGCATGGTGAATTTATTGGCTGCCCGTGCTTGTTCACGCTGCCGCGCCATGGCTTGCTCAAAACCGGCATGATCGACGGTGATACCGCGTTCACGCGCAATGTCAGCAGTCAGATCAATCGGAAACCCAAACGTATCGTATAGACGGAACGCAGTTTCACCATCAAGCACTTTTATTTCATGAGTCAAAGCTTCTTCCAAAACTTGCATGCCATGCTCAAGCGTTTCGGCAAAACGCTCTTCTTCCTGTTGCAACACTGCTGCGACACGAGTTTTAGCTGCAACCAGTTCCGGATAAGCCTGTCCCATAACATGACTCAGATCTTCCACCAGTTGATAAAAGAACGGTTGTTTTTGTCCCAGGCGGTAACCATGACGAATGGCACGGCGGATGATACGCCGTAACACATAGCCACGACCTTCGCTGCCGGGAATGACGCCATCGGTAATCAAGAATGAGCAGGCGCGGATATGATCGGCGATTACTTTTAAGGAATTATCCGCAAGATTTTTCGTGTTGGTAACGCGAGCGGCTGCTTTGATCAAGCTTTGAAATAAATCGATGTCGTAATTGCTGTGCACATCCTGCATGACTGCCGAGATGCGTTCTAACCCCATGCCGGTATCCACCGAGGGCTTGGGTAAGGGATGAAGCGTGCCATTACTGTCGCGGTTGTACTGCATAAATACCAGATTCCAGATTTCAATGTAGCGATCGCCATCGGCGTCGGCGGAGCCAGGCGGTCCTCCCTGAACTTCCGGGCCATGGTCGTAAAAAATTTCGGAACAAGGGCCGCATGGACCGGTATCACCCATCTGCCAGAAATTATCCATGGTGGCTATGCGTACCACTCGAGAACTATCGACACCGACCTCATTAAGCCAGATGTCAGCTGCTTCATCATCCTCCGCAAAAACAGTGACCCATAGCTTCTCACGCGGAATATTTAGTGACTGAGTCAAAAAATCCCAAGCAAATAAAATGGCATTACGCTTGAAATAGTCGCCAAAACTGAAATTCCCCAGCATTTCGAAGAAAGTATGATGCCGCGCAGTGTACCCGACATTTTCCAAATCATTATGTTTACCGCCAGCGCGCACGCAACGCTGAGAACTGACCGCACGCACATAAGGCCTATTGTCTTGACCGAGAAATACATCCTTGAATTGCACCATGCCTGCGTTGGTAAACAACAAAGTTGGATCATTGCTTGGCACCAGCGGACTGGACGCTACAATGGTGTGCCCGTGAGATTCAAAAAATTCAAGAAACTTCTGCCTGATCTCGTTGCTTTTCATATTTCTTGCTGCTGCTCGTATCGTTCCAGCTCAATAGCCGTCAAACCCAATGCTTCGCCGTTGATAATCGCCAAGCTTTTAATTCTGACCCGAACGGTAAATTCTTCATTCATTCGAGGCAAGTCCGATTCCGTCAAAACCATAATTTCCCCAGTTGTATCTTCTAGCATATAGGATTTTAGATCGATCAGCGGTAAGCGTGTAGGATTTTTCGCAATACCTTTCAACCGAACTTCTTTGCCATCAAAATTGACGGGGGAAGTATTAATTGCATTAATAGGTACAATCTCATCTGCACTACTAACCGGATAAACTATTAACAGGATCACCAGCATGTATATCATCTGCGTAAGCAAATTTTTCATTGGCGCTCCTCGTTAGCTTGTAAAAGAACCTGCCGTATTATTTCCATTGAAAACCCTCTACCCAGCATAAATCGTACTTGTGTGCCGCGTTCTTCTCTATTACCGGGTAACGTGCCAAATTTCTTTTGCCAGATTTTAACAGCTGTATCGAACTCGGTTTCCTTGAGATATGGCAATACGCTGTCAATTAAGTGCTCATCAATGCCTTTTTCCTTGAGTTCGTAAACAATACGCTGACTGCCAAAGCGTGATCTACGCATACGGGTAATTTGTTCAACAGCGCGTTCAGCCGATAAAAAACCATTTTCTTCCAACTTATCCAGTAGGTTTGATAACGCTTCGGTAGAGCATGAGCGTGCGTAAAAAGAAAGTTTTTGCTCCAATTCCCGGCGGGAGTATTCACGTTGCGCCAGATAACGCAAAGCACGCATTTCTAAGGGTGACCGGCTATCCACCAAGATTATTTCTCTTTTTCAGTTCTTTCCTTTGTAGGCTTGTTCGGATCCGTAATACCTACAATCACTCGGATTTTTTGTTCAATCTCCTCACCAATTTCTTTATGTTCTTTCAGATAATCACGTGCATTATCTTTTCCTTGACCGATTTTCTCACCCTTATAAGCATACCAAGCACCTGATTTGTCAATGAGCTTATGCAACACGCCTAGCTCAATGATTTCACTTTCACGAGAAATCCCTTCGCCATACAGGATGTCAAAGTCGGCTTGTTTAAAAGGTGGAGCCACCTTGTTTTTTACCACTTTCACGCGTGTCTCATTGCCGATAACTTCCTCACCTTTTTTGATCGAACCTGTGCGACGGATATCCAGACGCACCGAAGCATAAAATTTCAATGCATTGCCGCCGGTGGTCGTTTCAGGGTTACCAAACATTACGCCAATTTTCATGCGAATCTGGTTAATGAAAATGACCATGGTATTGCTGCGTTTGATATTAGCCGTCAATTTCCGTAATGCTTGTGACATCAATCGCGCTTGTAATCCCATTTGCGGATCACCCATGTCACCCTCAATTTCCGCTCGCGGTGTCAATGCTGCAACCGAATCCACCACAATAATGTCAACCGAACCGGAGCGAACCAACATGTCCGCAATTTCCAACGCCTGCTCGCCATTATCCGGCTGCGATATCAGTAATTCCTGGACATTAACACCGATTTTCTGCGCATACTGCGGATCTAGCGCGTGTTCTGCATCAATAAATGCTGCCGTTCCACCCAACTTCTGCATTTCTGCAATGACCTGCAATGTCAAGGTAGTTTTGCCTGACGATTCAGGGCCATAAATTTCAATAATCCGGCCTCGTGGCAATCCACCCACTCCCAATGCGATATCAAGGCCTAACGAACCAGTAGAAACCACTTGAATATCATAGGCTACATCATTAGCACCCAGCCGCATGATGGAGCCTTTACCAAATTGTTTCTCTATTTGGGCTAATGCAACATCAAGCGCTTTACTTCTATTTTCGTCCATGATTTTTCCTGTTAAGAGTCGATCGAATTATCGCATAACCTGTATAGCATTTTTGCAGCTTGTTATGAAGCTGCTTATGCTTGTCAAAATTACTATAGTAAAAGACTCGAGTATCTGCTTTGCCTGCGATATAATTACAAAGATGTTATAAAACAGGGGAAAGGCAGATATAAGCCCGTTACTTATACGCCAAGAATTTTGATTGGCAACAAAAGGGAGAATAGCTATCCGAGTCATTTTATTAGGAGGTCCTGGTGCCGGAAAAGGTACGCAGGCCAATTATATTAAGGAACATTTTGGCATTCCACAAATTTCTACTGGTGACATGTTGCGCAATGCAGTGAAAGCTGGAACTGAATTGGGCATCATGGCGAAAAAAATTATGGAATCCGGCGGATTGGTTTCTGATGACATTATAATTAACTTGGTTAAAGAACGTATTGTGCAGCCAGACTGTGCGAATGGTTTTTTGTTTGACGGTTTTCCGCGCACGATTCCACAAGCCGACGCAATGAAATCAGCAGGTGTGCAAATTGATTTCGTTGTTGAGATTGATGTTGCAGATGCTGAAATTGTAAAGCGCATGTCAGGTCGTCGTGTGCATCCGGCATCAGGCCGTACCTATCATATTGATTTTAATCCACCTAAGGTAGAAGGTAGGGACGACATTACAGGTGAACCGTTGATACAGCGTGATGACGATAAGGAAGAAACCGTCAGAAAACGTCTGGATGTTTACCATGAGCAGACGGAACCTTTGATTGACTACTACTCAAAGTGGTCGGTGCAGTGTACAGATAATGCGCCGCACTATGTCAAAATAGCAGGCATAGGAGCAGTTGAAGAAATACGAGACCTAATTATTGCTGCACTAAAAAAATAATCAGCTTCATAATAGGATTCATGAATTCGCTGTAAACACGAGGCGGTATTACTTATGCCTGAGTTTTTTATGCATGGATTTATCAGAATCGGTATTCTCATTACATGTAGGAATTAATCAATCAGGAGATAAAAAAATGGCAATAAAAAATGCATTTTATGCCCAATCCGGAGGCGTTACAGCTGTTATCAACGCATCTGCTGCGGGTGTTCTGGAAACAGCACGTCAACATCCCGACAAAATTGCAACGGTATATGCTGGACGTAACGGTATTATTGGTGCGTTAACCGAAGATTTAATCGATACCAACACGGACTCAGCGGCTGCAATCGCAGGATTGCGTTACACCCCATCGGGTGCTTTCGGGTCATGCCGCTACAAATTAAAAAGTTTGGAACAAAATCGGCGTGAGTATGAACGCCTGATTGAAGTGTTTAAAGCACATAACATCGGTTATTTTTTTTACAACGGTGGCGGTGATTCTGCTGACACCTGCTTAAAGGTTTCGCAACTATCGGATACGCTGGGTTATCCGTTGCAAGCCATTCATGTTCCCAAAACGGTTGATAACGATTTACCCATTACGGATTGCTGCCCTGGGTTTGGTTCAGTGGCAAAATATATTGCGGTATCGACCCGCGAAGCAAGTTTTGACGTAGCTAGCATGGCTAAGACTTCAACCAAAGTGTTCGTGCTAGAAGTGATGGGTCGGCATGCTGGCTGGATTGCTGCAGCCGGGGGGCTCGCTTCAAGTCCGGATTGCGAGATTCCGATTGTTATCTTGTTTCCGGAAGTAACTTTCAATAAAGAAAAATTTCTGGCCAAAGTAGACCGTTGCGTTAAAGAATACGGTTATTGTTCAGTCGTCGTTTCAGAAGGTGTCAAAGGCGAAGATGGGAATTTTCTGTCTGATCAAGGGCTTCGCGATGCCTTTGGTCACGCTCAACTAGGTGGTGTTGCGCCCGTTGTCGCAAATATCGTCAAAGATGGCTTGGGATTGAAATATCACTGGGGTGTTGCCGATTACCTGCAACGAGCCGCGCGTCACATTGCATCTAAGACAGACGTTGAACAGGCTTATGCGATGGGTAAAGCTGCGGTGGAATATGCAATCGCAGGACATAATTCGGTAATGCCGACAATCGTACGTCAATCTAACGTACCATATTGCTGGACCGTTGGTATGGCCCAACTTTCAAATGTAGCCAACGTAGAAAAAATGATGCCAGCAGATTTTATCAGTGATGATGGTTTCGGTATCAGTCAATCATGCCGTGAGTATTTGGCGCCGCTTATCGAAGGTGAAGACTACCCCCCTTACAAAAATGGTTTGCCCGATTATGTTCGGTTAAAAAATGTTGCGGTAGAAAAAAAACTTGGGGAATTCAAAATTTAGTTCAATAAAATAATTTTGATTGCGAAATATTGAGTGTTGTATTGAAGTCAAACTGCATTCTCTGAATGCATGCGCAATCTAAATTTAATAAATATTTGATACATTCAAGTAACAAGAACATATAAAATACGCCTTGATTGTATTTTCGTTTTGAACAAGTCTTTAATAATGTGGAATTATTAGGCCAGGTTCTGCATGTTATTTTGTGTGGTCTGACTTTAATTGGAGTTCTTTATGACTAGTGGTTTAGTTATCGCAATAGGTAGTGCGATTGTAGCCCTTATATTCAGTGGCATATGGATTAAGGGTATCTTTGATCAATCTACCGGCAATCAGCGTATGCAAGAAATTGCAAAAGCTATTCAGGAAGGTGCATCTGCATATCTTAAGCGTCAGTACATGACAATTGGTATGGTAGGTTTAGTTTTATTTCTCGCTCTATGGGTAGCGCTTGGTTGGGATACGGCTATTGGTTTCGCGCTGGGCGCGATACTCTCCGGTGCGGCTGGCTTCCTTGGCATGACGGTATCCGTCCAGTCGAATGTGCGGACGGCGCAAGCCGCAAGTGTCGGGTTAAATGAAGCCCTCGCAATCGCATTCAAAGGTGGTGCGGTAACGGGTATGCTGGTTGTAGCATTAGGTTTACTCGGTGTTGCAGGTTATTGCATGATGTTATTTAATGGATCAAATCCTGATCAGGCTGTAAGTGACGTTATCAAGCCTTTGGTTGGATTTGCATTTGGCGGATCACTGATTTCTATTTTTGCGCGATTGGGAGGTGGTATATTCACCAAAGGTGCCGATGTGGGTGCGGATCTGGTCGGTAAAGTAGAAGCGGGTATTCCTGAAGACGATCCTCGCAATCCAGCCGTAATTGCAGATAATGTTGGCGATAATGTTGGTGACTGCGCCGGAATGGCAGCAGATTTATTTGAAACCTATGCTGTTACCATTATCGCAACTATGTTGTTGGGTGCATTATTGTTTACAACCAACGCCGGCAGTGCCGTGGTATATCCGCTAATGCTGGGCGCAGTATCCATCATAGCGTCTATCGTCGGTTGCCACTATGTCAAGATGCGCGAAGGCGGCACCATCATGAGCGCACTTTATCGAGGTCTGGCTGTTGCAGGCGGTATAGCAATATTAGCTTATTTGCCGGTTACGGTTTGGTTCATGGCAGATATGTCATTGACTATCGATGGTACCGAAGTTGCAGGCGGTATGTTGGTACTCAGGGTATTCCTGGCGGCTGCCATCGGCTTAATACTCACCGGTTTGATGGTAGTCATTACCGAATATTACACCTCGACTGATTATCCGCCTGTTCAGCATATTGCTGAAGCCTCAACCACTGGTCATGCCACCAACATCATCGCAGGTTTAGGTGTTTCGATGCGTGCAACGGCAGCACCGGTTTTAGCGGTGTGTATCAGTATCTTGCTGGCGTATGCATTAGCAGGTCTTTATGGTATTGCAATCGCTGCAACATCCATGTTATCGATGACTGGTATTATTGTGGCATTGGATGCATACGGACCCATCACAGATAATGCAGGCGGTATTGCTGAAATGTCTGAAATGCCGGATTCTGTGCGCGCCATTACCGATCCTTTAGATGCAGTGGGGAATACCACCAAAGCTGTCACCAAAGGTTACGCTATCGGTTCAGCCGGTCTGGCTGCACTGGTGTTGTTTGCAGACTATACCCATGCACTGGAACATGCCGGTCACGCATTGACTTTTGATTTATCCAATCACATGGTTATTATCGGTCTATTCATCGGCGGCATGATTCCCTATTTGTTCGGTGCCATGTCGATGGAAGCTGTCGGACGCGCAGCCGGCTCGGTAGTTATCGAAGTGCGTCGCCAATTCAAAGAAATTCCTGGCATTATGGAAGGCACAGCAAAACCAGATTATTCGCGCGCAGTCGACATGTTGACTAAAGCAGCAATCAAAGAAATGATGGTTCCTTCCTTGCTGCCTGTACTCATTCCATTGTTAGTTGGCGTAATTCTAGGTCCACAAGCATTGGGCGGTGTATTGATGGGGTCTATCGTAACCGGTTTGTTTGTTGCAATTTCCATGACAACTGGTGGCGGCGCTTGGGACAATGCTAAAAAGCATATTGAAGATGGTCATTTTGGTGGCAAAGGCAGTGAAGCTCACAAGGCTTCTGTAACCGGTGATACAGTAGGTGATCCTTACAAAGACACCGCAGGGCCAGCAATTAACCCATTGATCAAGATTATTAACATCGTGGCATTATTGATAATCCCATTGTTATAAATAATCTCATTACGAATAAAAAAGCACACGTAATAGTGTGCTTTTTTATTTTCAAATGAATTTATTTATGAGCAGGTGTTCTCCACCATTTCAGTCAATCGTGCAACATCAAGAATATGAATCTCATGATCTTTGTTGCATTGAATGATTTTCTCTTTTTTTAGTGCATTGATTTCCCGGGTTACAGCCTCACGGTGCGTTCCAATTAAATTAGCCAATTCCACATGCGTCGGTGCCGCCGAGATGATCGCCTGATTATTAAATACGACAGCTTTCGTACGGGCGAGATGCAGCAACTTAGCACGTATGCGATTGGGTACTTTCAATGTATCCGACTCTATAACTCGCTCCGTCAAACGGCGAATTTGTGCTGTTAATCTCTGCAAAATTGCAGCGGCAATATGCCGATTGGTAAAAATCAATTCCTGGAAAGCCGCTGAAGAAATAGATGCAAGTAGTGAAGTGGTTTTAGCGACAACTGAAGCAGACCGTGATTGACCATCAATAGCCGTCAATTCACCGAATATCTCGCCCGTCGGCAGATCGCATAAAATCACTTCCTTGCCGTTCATCGAATAATAATTAACGCGCACCTCTCCTTGCGTGATCAAGTAAACACTGTTGGATTGGTCATGATATCTAACAATTTCCTCGCCCTCTTGATAGCGATGCCAATGACAGACTTGAGCAATCGCTTCTAGATTTACCAAAGACAAATTCTTAAATTCCTTGATAATAGATAGAAATGCACAGGCGCGATCGGGAGAAATATGCCGGGTAGTCAATTTGATCCTTCCAACCTTAACGAATGAGACTTGCAGGAAATAATATAGTATTCTAGTTTATAAAGAAATTAATTTAAAATCTTCGGTAATTTGATTACCTAAGGAATGAGCAGCCTGCAGTCAAGATGATAATAATCAGTTATAAAATGAAAATTTTACCCAAGCTATAAGAGTCGCTAACAATCTACCCATAATATCTTTGTCATAAGGAATGACTTCATGTCGAATTGTATATCAATAGAAGAGCATTTAGCCAAATTCGGAATTAGTATTCAACAAGCAAATAATTTCATAAATTCAAATCTCAACAAGCCTGAGGAAATATTTCAAGCTGCAAGAGATTATGGCGTTACAACTCAGATGCTCAATGAGGTATCTGGCTATTCTATGCAAGATATTACCGAATATTTCAAAACTATCGATCTAGAAACTAAAGACTTAGATGATCCCTTTATACCTGTAAATTCCGATTTAAATTCTTTAGAATCTTTAGTAAGCCTTAATACCAGGGAAGGTGTCCTATCGAATGATTCATTGCGTGCGGCCGCGTTACAAAAATTTGATGATAATAGCGCAGATTATGAATTTATGTTCAATGCCGAACCGCCTAGAACATATCAAGACGATGACGGTATTTATGATGCGAGCGAATTAGGGGTTTGTAGCCTGATTAGC
The DNA here is from genome assembly GCA_900696615.1 of uncultured beta proteobacterium. Lineage (GTDB taxonomy): Bacteria > Pseudomonadota > Gammaproteobacteria > Burkholderiales > Nitrosomonadaceae > Nitrosomonas. Next base: position 28,885 of record CAADGS010000108.1, on the reverse strand, counting down.
GTCGCAGCAACATCTGAAAACTTAGAATCTTTATTCTATGGCTCATTAATCAATATCTTCTCTGCACTTGATGACGGAGAGTTAAATCAAATTAATGAATTTCCAAACAAAGATAGTGCAGACTACCAAGCATTGCTTATCTCATCTTTAAGTACTCCATCTTCAATTATCAGAAATGATGCGGATGTTGTTAACTTGGTAGTGGAAGAGACAGTCAACATTGTTGGAAAATACTGGAGTGGAGATCTCAGTGGCATCCTTGATCATAGTTATTTGGGAATAGCAGCAACATAAGTAAGGTTTAGGTTTGTATAGAGAATATTTTCCCACCCAAAGAAAGATTGGATGGGAATTTGTCACTTTAACAATCTTGATCTCTTATATAAACACATTCTTCTTTACCAGTACCCGTGCTGACTTTGCATTGTTTGCACGGGTTTTGCCTATAAGTAACTACAGTCCACGCATTTAGACTGGTAATACTACTTTTGGGAAGTGGGAAGCTAACATCAGGGTTTACATAATTTTTATTCGCTATAACTAATTTTCCTTCTCCAGTCATATAATCGTTTAGAACGGCAAACCCAAGATTATCAATTCCTCCGGCTTTACTTAGCTCATCGAAAAGTTCCTTCTCAATTTGAAGTGGCCTTACAACTTTATCAGAAGCTACCTGATTCGCATCATTCTTATCGTTGACTCTACAAATTAATTCGGATAAATCCGGATGATTTTGATTATCTATGGAAATATATGTGCATGAATTATATTCCGTATCGTTTATTTTGATTCCTGCAAGTCCAAGTACTGATACTGCTGATACTTCTTTAATTTCTTTGGCATTTTCACCTTTTATGCTATATGTATTCTCCACTTCTTTGCATTTGTTAGGATCTTTGCAATTTTCTTTTTCACTCTCGCGTGACAGGAATTTTACTTGCTCATTATTACTATCAAAAAGTGTTACAAACCCAATTTTTGTATTTGTTGTATTAGGCTTCTCAAGTTTCTCGACAAGATCGATTGGAACAGGTTTTGAGCAACCAATTAAAACAAGTGTTAGCGAAAAGAATGAAATCATGACAAACAATCGAACAGTACATAACATTTTATTTCTCCCCCTCATTTAGAAATTAAAGGTAACACGAGCAAAGATTGTCCGTGTTGGTACAAAACGTGAATCAACAGCCTGGGATGTTGAATAATTTATGTGCTGAAAAAGAAAATGTTCATCAAACAAATTTCTTGCTTCCAAACTTAAAATCCCTCTACGATTGGGAAGCCGATAACCCAACGATGCATCTATCAGGAAATATTTCTCAGTACCTTCATTTTCTACATTTCCTTCACGTTTTACTTTCTGGCGAACGAATGTGCCAGTTAAGTTAGCAAAAATTCCTTTTTCGCTAAAATAATCAATACCGATAGGAACACTCAAAGTGTCAATTAGTTGTAGTTTATCAAGTGGCCTAGAAAATCTCTCAAACCGTGCTTCGCTTCTTGCGGTCCAGTTTTTGTGCAGTATCCCATATAGGTAGCCGTAATATAAGCTTTCGTCATGATCCAAGAAATTACCGTTACCAGAAAATCTTGGTGAACTTAAATCTCGTTTTGAAATTTCAAATCCACTAAAAATTTTATTTTGATAGTGCCCATCGAATCCTACTCCCATGCGACGAGATTTTGTTCCGTTAATATCATCAAATAATTGATTAAATCCTGCTACTTGGGTAGGTTCGATAGTCTGGTTTGTAGCTAAAGGGGATTTAATTGATTCAAACCAAGCCATTCGTAGTCGTAGATTACTAATAATATTCCACTGAAAACCAAATTTAGGGTTAAATCCATCACTCGATGGCAAGCCAGTTTCATTATAGGAATCATAGCTAAAGCCCACGGTTGTATTTATATTTGGGATAAAGTTTAGATTGACATAGATATATCCATTAGTTTTATCTCTATTTCCATCTGAATGTGTGCAACAACTAGTTGTTTTGTTGTTTATGGCACTTATCTGTTGTGTTTTTTGATCAAAGCTTGTTCGAAAAACGCCAGAACCGGTTATCACATTCACCCAGTGATTACGAAATTGATGTTGAATTTCGGTTTGATATGATTCAATCTTTGAATTAATAAGTGGGGATGTTAGCGGAAACGGATTGTTGATTTCCTGAAGCTTTCTATCATTAAACTGTCCCGAAAAAATAATATGCTGATTAGGCATTAGATCATACTTAGCACCTATGCGTACCGAGTTGTCATGAATTTTCTGGTGTATTCTATTTTGTGCGGCCCGAGGATTAGTATTATCGCTCTCAAAATTAAGTAACAAATTACCCTGATCAGTTGACCGAGTTCGTATCTCGGCCTGAATATTCAACCTGGAAGTTAGTGCATGTTGTACAAAAGCATTTAGAATATCGTGATTTTGATTGTTATTAGTGCGAAATCCATTGGATTCATAATGAAACTGCCCTAAACTTATAGAAGTACTTTGATAAAGCTTTGAAAAAGCCAGTTCATTTCCCACCGTGTCGTTTCCACCAATTATTCCAGAAGCAACCAGTTGCGGTTTGCTGCGCTCCATTAATGGCGCAAATTCATTGAATCCTGGGGAGGATGGGCCTGTATTGGTAATGATATTGAGATCGGCTACGGCCATATGTGGTTGTACCGGGTTAACATTAATAGGTTGCAGTAACTGAGCTTGCAGCAATTCACTAACTCGTGCCGCTTCATGCCTTGGAGTGTTGGCATAAATATCTGAAAGAAATCGATGTGCTGAATGATTTGAAGGATCGAAACTCAGTGATTTCGCGGTTTCCATGATTGCGCGCTTTTCAAATCCTAAGTTTTCAAAAATGCGTGCTAAGCTCGACCCGCGAGCCGCTTCATCGCGATCGAGGAGAAATTTTGAGCGGTATACCGCGCGATTGTTGTTCAGTTCTATGGATTTTTGAATGTCTCTTAAGGCTTCAATTGGTCGATTCTGGGTTTGTTTCTGAATCGCATCGTAAAACCATGGCGTCGGGTCTTTCGGATCGCGTTCTTTTGCAAGATCGAACTGAGTACCGGCAAGCGGATAGCGTTTCTCCTCGAAATACGCTTTCCCTAGGTAACTGCGGATTAGTGAATTGGCTGGATCTAGGCTGGCAGCAATTTCTAGTTCAATTCGGCCTGCTTCCAATTCGCCTTCACGTATCAGGGCTATGCCCAAACCCAATCGTGGCATTGGATCAGTTTGATCAAGCGCAATTGCTTCTTTAAAAGCCATTTTTGCTGCTGAGATATCGATCTGTGTCAGGTGTGCAAAACCCAGGATGGCTTGAGTTCTAGCCAGTTTAGAATTTAAGCTTACTGCTTGATGCGCTGCATCTAATGCACGATCCATATTACCTACAGACATCTGCAATTCGGCTAGCCGCGCCCAAATCAGCGCGTTCTGAGCATCGAGCGTCAATGCCTTTTGTACACTTTTCAGTGCCGCCTCAATTTCAAAATATGCCTGTTGCGAATAGGATAGTGCAAGATGTGCAGCAGCGGATTTTGAATTGAGTGTAACTGCTCGGTTGGCTAAATCGCGTGCTGGACTTTTTTCATTTTGAGACACGGCGATGATGGCAAGTAGTGCATGTGCATCGCTGTTATTTGATTCCAGTTGCAGTACTTGTTGAAAAATTTCTTTAGCTTCCTCCGCTTGACCAACGTTTAGCAAGCGGCTTGCTTGGCGAACCAAACGACTTGTTTCACTCTCACTTATTAATTCATTATCCTGCCAGTAATCCAGGATGGTTGGATAATGGAGTGCCCATTGCACAGCATCTATAGGTCGAATAATGATTTCCTTGCGCGGTGCTTGTCCATTGTCAGTAATAGCTGCCTCTTGGTCGTTTAATGCAATACTGCCAAGATCGTTTGTGACAGCCACTCGGCCTTCGTAAACAACAACTTTTGTACTATCGTCATGAATGCCGACAAAAAATTCTGTACCTTCAACACTGGCATTGACAAATGGTGTTCTTATTTTGAAGGGTTTGGGTGTGCGCGTAATGATATGTATCGCGCCTTCGAATAAATCCAGGAGAGAAATGTCTTTTTCCTCTTGTATTCCGGGGAAGGTAATGCTGGATTTTTGATCTAACCGCAGCACGCTCTCGTTTTTTAGCCGCAATGCCGCTCGACTGTGCGAACGAGCGCGAATCATATCACCCCCACAAACAACCGTATTCATGCTAGCCATTTGCCATGTTGTTTCTTGAGCTCGACGCAGTTCTATCATACCTTGTACTGATACAATTCGCGCAACTTCAAATTGACAGGCAGATGACGCATAGCTTTTATTCACATAAAATAAACAATGGGTTATTGAAATAAGACAAAATATTGACAGTGAGAGCTTTTTGCGCCATCTGTAAATAGCAATTTCCCATCCAACTTTCATTTTTTATGTACTTATATTGATAATGTAGCAAATTTTGACCGACTATCGCATATAACCCATTAACACGATACTGCTTAGCTTTGCTTGGAAATTGTGTACATCGTAGACTGTGTTATTTTTTTCCGGTCTTAATATCAATAAACCATATTACAAGTATAGTTAAAAACCATTTTTACATCTGTGAGAATTCTCACATACAAATTTTTAATCTCCCAGGCTTCTAGCAGAATCGTGTAAATTGTGCTTCCGTTAATCAACATAAGAACCCCATTGTAAATGTGACATTTCTCACAGCATCACTATGCGATCTTCTCCAAAATTTAAATCCAACAAGGTATTTAGATATTTTTAAGGATCATTTCCTAAGTAAAAAACCGGATGAAGCGAATTGCATGATTTCATGCTTAGCTAGCGCTTATTAGCAATATTGATAAACTTTACAACACAGGATCAATTATGATTAAAGCTAATGATTTAAAAACAAAAGGCATTGCTTGCCTGGAAGAAAGCTTGGCAGATAAAGCACAAGATTTTATCGCGGCTAGTGAAAAGCAATGTTTTGTCGTGATGACATTAGAGCAATACTACTATTTGCGGGAAATGGAAATGCAAGCGGCGCTTTATCAAGTAAAGTTGGACACGTCGTACGGTCGACGTATGAATAATGTAGTCGATCAGTACGTCGACAGCCTTTGACTAAGCGCTGCGCTTATTCATTATCGATAGTTTGTATCCTCTTTCCAGACAACAAGTTGGAGTTTTGGCAGAGTTTTTTTATTTTACCTTGAGAAATTTATACTCTTTTAAAACAATATTTATTTGTCATTCCAAATGAAATAAGGAATTTTCATAATCATTGTCAACAGAAACTGTTCGCAAAGCAGCCGGTGTGGAAACATTGTCGAATAATCATCATAAAACATAGTTTGACAAGTCGCCGTAACACTGGGTATTTTAGTTCCTCTTCTATGTTTATAGGAATAAGCATGTAATGCATGCAGCAAAGCATAGAACGAAACATCTTTTGTATCTTTCGTACATTAGAATTCAATAAAAACTGCTAATTGGAGTTATAAAATGAAAAAATTAGAAACAAAATTTTTGTTGGCAATGTTTGTGGCAATTCCGATTTTGGTTGGCTGCGGGGCTGGTAGAGATTACACGCCTCCTGCAGATGCTTCCGGTGAACAGATCTTCAGTACCGCTTGCACAGAATGTCACAAACCTCTAAGCGCTAATGTTGCGATGGTACTAAGTGAGAAAGTTGCCAATAAAGAAGCGATTATTCAAAAATTTCAATCTGGCAGCATGAGAATGCCGGCATTTAAAAATATTCAAGGTGAATCGGCAGATCGTTTGGCAGAATATATCTTGGCTAATAGTCAAGTTAATAAGTAATCTTTTACCTGGGAATTGCGATAAATTCTCAGGTGCAGTTTCCATAACGCGAAACTTTCTTCTATTGACTGGTACGCAGGTATTTATCAAAAACTGCGCAAATATTACTTATCAGTAGTTGTCCTTTTGGCGTAACAACGATCTCGTCGTCATTCAAATTTATCAATCCAGATCGTGCATACGCTGCAAGTTCTGTTAATTCTTTTGAAAAATAATTTTCAAAATCGATAGGAAAAAAGGTTTCCACAGACTCGATTGAAAGCACCGAATGGCTAATCAGTGCTTGTATGACAGAACGCCGCATTAAATCATCACTATTTAATTCAATACCACGCCATACTGGGAGTATATTGTGTTCCAATTTGCTGCAATAGTCTCTTAGATTATTGGTATTTTGATTCAATATTGGCCCGGTGCTGCCAACACTTGAAAGACCTAGTCCAACACAGCAATTTTCAGGATAAACTGAGTAACCTTGCAAGCCATAATGACGGCTGCCTTGACGCTTCGCAGTCACTAATGGATCTCCGCCTTTAACGAAAAGCCCCATTCCAATATAAATATAACCCGCATCGGTTAAATTAGTTATGGCAAACAGCAACATCTCGCATTTGAGATCCTCGCTTTGTGATTCTTTTGAATTAATATTTTTTGGTGATTTTAGCTGTGAAAAGTGATGGTGATAGCTCAATAAATTGATTTGATGAGGATTAGCGGCAATGATTCTTTCCACTATATATGCAAAATCTTCCAAATCTTGTTTAGGTAGTCCGTAAAACAATTCAATTCTGATTGTTTTGAAACCACTATGATATGCATCACGGATAGCGTGTAGCGCTTTATTTTCAATCTGAGTGTTGCGTATTGATCGATGCATGCTTCGATCGAAATCCTGTACAACGATTACTATAAAGTTAAAACCCATCTCTCTTAATGCTGGAAGAAAATGCTTTGAAATCTGCCTTGAATCAATTTCGATGCAAAACTTACCATCTTTCATTAAGTTAAAATTTTGACCTATTGTGTGAATAATGCTATCTAATTGTGCATGATTAAAAAAAACTGGGGCGTCACCGAAATATAATTGCTCCACCATTGGGGCATCTTTGAATAATTGACCTTGAAGTTCTATTTCACGCAACAGATACTCGCAATACTTTTTGGCGCTATCTTTATCAGCGAACTTAATCTGATTAAGATGGCAGTAATACCGCGGAGAAAGATCAAATGGAAGATGAATATATAATGAGGATGTGCGACAAAAACGTGCCGTTTTGTGGTGACTAAGCCATGTTGAATAAGCATGCGTATCAAATGCTTCCGTAAAATATCTGATCTCAGGGTAAACACGATAACTCGCATCATAGTATCCAAAATGGCGAATAAGATCAGAGTCAATTTGAAAATAATCAGAAACTAACATTAGATGTACTAAGATTTATTTGCCATATAAGAAATTGACTACATGATTAAATTTGATATTCGATGCACGTCAATTGCACGCTGCTGCTTGCATCCATGCTTCTTTTAATGTGCTAAGCAAAAAGAATTTCCACTTAATTTAATAATGCCGGTAAAATTATGAGTAAATTATGAAAAAATCGCTTTGATTCAGATCAATCGAAGCATTGATAAATAATTTTTAATTTGGAAAAATGCCGTGTCATTACAAACTTTGTTGAATATTCACCATGATATTTCACATATAAAATCAAGTTGTTCAACTTGCAGTTTGCGTGAACTATGTTTGCCGGTTGGTCTGAATGAAGAAGAAATTCGAGTACTCGGTGATATAGCCAGTCATAAACGCAGAATCTCACGAAGCGGATATTTATATCGCGCAGGTTCAAAATTCCAATCGTTGTTTGCGATTCGAAGTGGTTTTTTTAAAACATGTATTCTTGAGCAAGATGGTCGGCAACAGGTGACCGGTTTTCATATGACGGGTGAATTGCTAGGTCTAGATGCTATTAGTACAGAAATACACACTTGTGATGCCATTGCGCTGGAGCATAGCGAAGTATGCGAGATTCCATTTGCAAAATTAGAAGAAATTAGCCGCACAATTCCTTCTCTGATGCATCATTTTCATAAAATAATGAGTCGCGAAATAGTGCGAGATCATGGTGTAATGCTACTTCTTGGCAGTATGAAAGCCGAAGAACGATTGGCAACCTTTTTACTGAACTTGTCACGTAGATTTGTAATGCGTGGTTACTCTGAATACAATTTCAACTTACGCATGACAAGAGAAGAAATAGGCAGTTACCTTGGACTTAAATTAGAAACAGTCAGTCGGGCTTTTTCCAAGCTTCAGGATGAAAATATTATTACAATTGACAATAAGCATGTACAAATCAATGATATTGTTCGTTTGAAAATAAAAATGGGTAATTCTACCTGCATTACTTAAATACTCTTCATAATTTATTTTATAGATTTAAATAAGTCCTTATCTAGGGAAGTGGCTGTATTGGGTGTTAATTTGCAATCTGTCCGATTGATCTTTTTTCTCACTTTCTCTAACCAAAATTTCAAAATTTAGCAGTATCCAATTTTTTGAATGAATGTGGCGTTGTTAGCGCTAACTTGATTAAGAAGTCGGAAATACTGTTATAATTAAACAATAATTTATTTTGCAGCGAAGATTGTAACTTAACTTAAATTAAATACACACATTCGTTTACACTTAACATACTGTCGTATGTTATTGATACGAATGGAGGCTCAATCCTTAAGGAGAATTTATGTCTGTAACCATGCGCCAAATGCTAGAGGCAGGTGTTCATTTTGGACATCAAACGCGTTTCTGGAATCCGAAGATGGCACCGTATATCTTTGGCCATCGCAACAAGATCCATATCATCAATCTCGAAAACACCTTAACACTGTATGAAGAGGCCATGAAATATGTGCGGCAGCTATCCGTAAACAAAGGTGTTATTTTATTTGTCGGTACTAAACGGCAGGCTCGTGACATTGTTCGTGAGGAAGCAATGCGCTGCAGTTCTCCTTATGTAGACCAGCGCTGGTTAGGAGGTATGCTGACAAATTTTAAAACAATTAAGCAATCGATTAAGCGCTTACAAGAGATGGAAGTCATGATGCAAGATGGTACTCTTGAAAAGTTAGTAAAAAAAGAAGCGCTTGATCTGCAAAGACAATTAGATAAATTAAACAAAAGCCTTGGTGGCATTAAGGATATGAAGGGTCTGCCTGATGCTTTGTTCGTGATTGATGTGGGTTATCAAAAGGGTGCCATTACTGAAGCAAGAAAACTTGGTATTCCCGTTATTGGAGTAGTTGACACCAATCATAATCCAGATGGGTTGCAGTATATTATTCCAGGAAACGATGATTCAAGCAGAGCAATTCGTCTCTATGCTCGGGGAGTAGCTGATGCTGTCTTGGAAGGGCGTAACATGGCCATCCAGGAAATTATCGAAATGAGTAACACTGAGACAGAAGAAGAATAAACAAAATAATTGCTTTAAGGAATTAATTGCTTTAAGGAATTGGTTGTTAGGAATACTGTATTACTTTGTGGAAATTACTTGTTTCAGCTTGTGCTATTACACTGCGCTTAGTTTTGTAAACTATTTTTTCTAATTTGGTAAAGGCAGATTCCAGTTTATAAATATATTTATATCAGGAGTGGATTGCATGGCGGAAATTACCGCAAGTATGGTAAAAGAATTGCGTGAGATGACAGGGCTCGGCATGATGGAATGCAAAAAAGCCTTATCTGAAACGGCAGGCGATATGAAGGCTGCTGAAGATTTATTAAGAATTAAAAGTGGCGCCAAAGCGAGCAAAGCTGCGGGGCGAATTGCAGCAGAAGGTGTGGTTGGCATTTACCTATCAGCGGATAGTCAATGCGGCGCTCTGGTTGAAGTAAATTGTGAAACGGATTTTGTGGCAAAAAACGATGACTTCATCAATTTTTCCAAGAACTTGGCGGAACTTGTGGCGGTTAAAAACTTGACTGATATTGCAGCATTAGGCGGTGCACCGCTAGTATCCGGTGAAACTGTCGAATCGACCCGTAAAGCATTGGTAATGAAATTAGGAGAAAATATTAGCATTCGCCGTTGCGCACGTCACGCAACTGAGAGTCGGTTAGCTTCTTATCTTCATGGTACTAAAATTGGTGTAATAGTCGATTACACAAGTAATGATGAAGTACTAGGCAAAGATATAGCCATGCACATTGCGGCCAGTAAGCCAATGTGCGTTTCTAAAGATCAAGTGTCAAACGAGGTGCTCGAACACGAGCGACAAATTTTTACCGCTCAAGCAGCGGAGAGCGGTAAGCCGGCAAATATAATTGAAAAAATGGTTGATGGCCGTATCGCCAAGTATCTTGCCGAAATAACCTTGTTGGGGCAACCTTTTGTCAAAGATCCGGAACAGACAGTTGAACAGTTATTGGCAAAAAAATCTGCCAAGGTAACGGGATTTACCATGTTTGTTGTAGGCGAAGGAATTGAAAAAAAATCTGAAAACTTCGCTGAAGAAGTAAAAGCACAAATGGGACAAGTATAGTATCGCGTAGATAAAGCTCCTCACATTTCTATTCTCAATGACCGAAATAGCCTACAAACGTATTTTATTGAAGCTCTCTGGCGAAGCCTTAATGGGTGAAGATAAGTACGGTATCAATCACACGGTGATGGGAAGAATCGTTGCTGAAATTTCAGAAATTAGCAGGTTGGGTGTTGAAATTGCAATAGTTGTAGGTGGTGGCAATATTTTTCGTGGTATGAAGTCAGCAAATGACGGACTTGAACGTGTTACCGCGGATTATATGGGTATGTTGGCTACAGTTATGAATGCCCTCGCGTTACAAGATGCCATGAAACTAGTCGGATTAGTACCGCGTATTCAGTCGGCTCTACACATCGAGCAAGTGGTGGAACCCTACATCCGAGGCAAAGCAATACGCTATCTCAAAGATAGAAAGGTTGTGATTTTCGCAGCAGGAACCGGCAATCCTTTTTTTACAACGGATACGGCAGCAGCATTACGTGGTATGGAAATGAATGTTGATATCATGCTGAAGGCTACCAAAGTAGATGGAATTTATACGAGTGATCCAACAATTAATCCGGAAGCAACACGTTTTGGAAAGCTTTCTTTTGATGAGGCAATTGCTAAGAATTTGCAAGTAATGGATGCAACTGCATTGACGCTATGCCGTGATCAGAAATTACCATTAAACGTATTTAGTATTTTTAAAGCTGGAGCACTTAAACGTATAATACTCGGAGAAGATGAAGGGACTTTAGTAACAATCTGATCCGAATAGATTCACAGTCTCTTGAAACAATAGTATAAAGGGATAAATATTATGATTGCCGATGTAAAAAAGTCTGCTGAACAGAAAATGCAAAAAAGTCTCGAAGCATTAAAAGTGGATTTGAGCAAAGTAAGAAGTGGACGAGCACATACTGGTTTCCTTGATCATATTACTGTTGATTATTACGGTGCCGCAACACCTATTAATCAGGTAGCCAATATTAATCTAATTGATGCACGAACTATTGGTGTTGTTCCTTGGGACAAAAAAATGGCTAATGCGATTGAAAAAGCAATCCGTGAATCTGATTTGGGTTTAAATCCAATGCCACTCGGCGAAACTATTCGTGTGCCGATGCCAGCTCTAACAGAAGAACGGCGTCGCGAACTTATTAAAGTGGTAAAACAAGAAGGTGAAGCTGTTCGTGTTGCAATGCGAAATATACGCCGGGATGCCAACGGTCACCTTAAAGAATTATTGAAATCCAAAGAAATATCTGAAGATGATGAGCGACGCGGTCAAGATGACATCCAGAAATTGACTGATCGCTATATCACTGAAATCGACAAAGTTTTACAAATCAAAGAAACTGAATTGATGGCTATTTAATATGCCTCAAGGTCAAAGTTCAACTCGAGAAATACCCGAAACTGGCTCGATACCGAAGCATATTGCCATTATCATGGATGGCAACGGTCGATGGGCCAGGAAACGCTTTATGCCACGTATGGCAGGGCATCAGCAAGGCGTCGAAACAGTTCGAGGTGTTATAAAAGCGTGTATAGAGCAAAATGTTGCATATCTTACGTTGTTTGCTTTCAGCAGTGAGAACTGGCGCCGGCCTGCTGATGAAGTATCATATTTGATGCAGCTCTTTACCGGAGCGTTGGAGCAAGAAATCGGCAAGCTTCATGAAAACGGAATTCGATTCAAAGTAATCGGCGATTTGTCGAAATTTGACCATAAAATCATTGAATTCATTAATACCGGTGAGCAATTAACCGCACAAAATACGCGACTAACATTTACCATTGCTGCTAACTACGGTGGACGTTGGGATATTATGCAAGCTATGCGCAAAATGATGGCACAGTCCTCCGATCTTCCGCTTCACTTCGAAGAAGAAAATCTAGCACAGTACCTTGCACTCAGCTATGCTCCTGAACCAGACTTGTTTATTCGAACGGGTGGTGAATATCGCATCAGTAATTTTTTACTGTGGCAGCTTGCGTATACTGAATTGTATTTTACTAATACGTTATGGCCTGATTTCAATGAACAGGAGCTGGGGCTTGCTATCCAGGCTTATCAACAACGAGAGCGTCGGTTTGGCCGCACTAGCGAGCAGCTTCAAATAGCAATCTCTGCTGAAAGATAAGAAAAGTCAACTCTATGCTAAGAGCCCGTGTTTTGACAGTAGTTATTATTTTGCCTTTATTTTTATCCGCTTTATTTTACTTGCAAGATATTTTTTGGTTGGCTTTATTGCTGATATTAGCAGTTATCGGCGCCCGGGAATGGAGCAGATTAGCACAGCTCTCAGTGAAAAATACTATAGCCTTTATGTTACTGACAGTGATAATTGGGGGTGAATTATTATTTCTCTTGCGTGAATCCGCACAAATAAGCGCTTATTCCACCGACCTAATAGGGATCTATATTCTGTCAGTTGTATTCTGGATAGCTGGCGTCCCCGTCTTTCTAAAAAATAATTATACGATTAATAATCCATATATTGGGATGCTTACAGGTTGGATAGTATTGCTGCCCACTTGTCTCGCGCTATATCAGTTACGTGTTATCAATCCGATGCTTCTGTTAGGTTTCATGGCAACCCTATGGATATCCGATACTGCAGCTTACTTCACCGGACGAGCTTTAGGCAAACACAAGCTCGCTTACACAATCAGTCCCAACAAAACTTGGGAGGGTGTCATCGGTGCCATAATTGCCGTATTCGCTTATAGCCTTGTTTGGAGTTTTTGGATAACTGAAGAATTCCTATCAATGGCGTTGATACCGCTGTTGGTTATAATGGCATTACTAGGAATTATCGGAGATTTATACGAATCAATGTTAAAGCGGCAGGTGGGCATAAAAGATAGCGGAAACATTTTGCCTGGTCATGGTGGGATCCTTGATCGAATTGACGCGTTGACTTCATCCTTGCCACTTGCTGCTCTGGCATTACTTATTTATTACACACCTTCATCATGAACACCGTCCGTCAAATAGCAATACTCGGATCTACCGGTAGTATTGGAGAGAGTACACTCGATGTTATCGCACGTCATCCCGACCGGTTCCAAGCTTTCGCGCTGACTGCCAACAATAATACTGAAAAAATGCTATCGCAATGTCAGCGCTTTCAGCCGCGCTATGCAGTAATGCTTGATCCAGGTAGCGCCAAACAACTGGCTGATGGCATACAGGCTGCCGGCCTCAACACTGAGGTATTCTCAGGAATTGAATCATTAGAAAGAGTAGCTTCACATGTCGAAGTCGATGCAGTAATGGCAGCCATTGTCGGTGCTGCCGGCATTCGTCCAGCTTTTGCTGCGGCACGCGCGGGAAAACTCATATTACTCGCCAACAAAGAAACATTAGTGATGGCCGGACGAATTTTTATGGATCTGGTAAAGCAGAATAATGCTACGCTGTTGCCCATCGACAGCGAGCATAATGCAATTTACCAATCTTTGCCTCATCATTTCAGTGGTAACTTGACAGCATCAGGTATTAGCCACATTTTACTTACCGCTTCGGGTGGTCCTTTCCGATGCGCACCCTTAGCTTCTCTTGAAAAAGTAACGCCTGAACAAGCATGTGCGCATCCTAATTGGGATATGGGACAGAAAATTTCGGTTGATTCGGCAACTATGATGAATAAAGGATTGGAAGTCATCGAAGCGCATTGGCTGTTTGATGCCCCTCCCGAAAGAATTCAAGTAGTGGTTCATCCGCAAAGCGTAATTCACTCAATGGTTGCCTATGTCGATGGTTCAGTCATAGCGCAATTGGGTAATCCGGATATGCGTACTCCAATTGCGCACGCAATGGGTTACCCGGAACGGATAGAAAGTGGTGTGCCCGCTTTAGATATGTTCAAAATTGGCCATCTTGATTTTGAAGAGCCGGATTTTAAGAAATTTCCCTGTTTGGAATTGGCCTATCAAGCACTTGCTGCTGGTGGCAATATGCCGGCAGTACTCAATGCCGCTAACGAAGTGGCAGTAGAATCATTTCTCAGCAAGCGCATGACTTTCACAGCTATTCCGGCAATGATTAAATATGTCATGCAGACCGTACCTCAAAATGAGATTGATACACTGGAAGATGTACTAACCGCAGACAATCTGGCGCGTGTCAAGGCGCGAGAATGGTTAACGAGGTTGCAATGAAAACGGCACGATGTCACCTAACAAATTCGGCGCCCAGGTTCAATTTTTACTAATTAATGATAGTATCGACACATCCTAAACGGAATTACTGAATGCGAAATACTGTGCAACTAAATCTTTTTTCTGACTTGAGTCGCGGCAATTGATATGTCCATAACTTACACAATCCTTTCCTTCATTATAGCGTTAGGTATATTGATCACATTTCATGAATTTGGTCATTACCTGATCGCCCGTTGGAATAACGTAAAAGTATTACGATTCTGCATTGGTTTTGGTCAGCCTATCTTTCGTAAACGTTGGGGAAAAGACCAAACAGAATGGGTAATCGCCGCAATACCTTTGGGTGGTTATGTCAAGATGCTGGATGAAAATGAAGGTAAAGTGGCGCCTGAAGATTTACCGCGTGCATTTAACCGTCAGCCGGTAGGTCGTCGTTTCGCCATTGTTGCTGCCGGTCCCATAGCCAATTTTTTGCTGGCCATTGTTTTATATTGGTTCCTTTTCATTTTGGGTGTAAGTGGCATGAAACCGGTATTGGGTCCTATCGAACCGGATACACCCGCAGCGCAAGCTCAATTTAAGTCGGGTGAAACTATCGTCAGTATCGGGAATGAACCGATTGCGAGCTGGCAAGACGCACGCTGGTCTTTATTGCGGCATGCTATCGACCAATCAGCAAACATCAAAATTCAAACAGTCAATAAAAATGGTGAAATCAATTGGCGTCATTTGAATTTAAGCCAAATTGATCCCAATACGCTGAATGAAAATTTGCTTACCGTCATAGGATTCAATGGCTATCAACCTACGATAGAACCTGTGATTGCTCAGGTCGTTGCCGATGGCGTTGGCTATCACGCCGGCTTGCAACCTGGAGATGAAATTTTAGCAATCGATTCCAGCGAAATTCAAACCTGGCCTGAGCTTGTGCAAACAATACGTACGAATCCCGGGCGAACACTAGAACTCGAGATATTAAGAGATAATCAAGTCATTAGATTTGATATTACACCCGAAGCCATTACAGAAAATGGCAAACAAGTTGGTAGAATTGGTGTAGCACCCGTTATTAATCAAGCTGAATTGGATGAACTCATGATCACAATCAGCTACCCGTCAGGAACAGCATTTCAGAAAGCGCTTGTGAAGACTTGGGAGACAACTGTACTTACCCTTCAAATGCTATCTAAGATGATCACTGGCGATGTATCCTGGAAGAATGTCAGCGGGCCGATTTCAATTGCCGATTACGCAGGACAATCCGCGCAAATGGGATTAGTATCTTATTTGGCATTCCTTGCTTTGATCAGTGTCAGCATCGGTGTTTTGAATCTACTCCCTATCCCCGTTTTAGATGGCGGGCATCTCATGTATTATCTCATTGAGATGATCCGAGGATCACCACTTTCCGATGAAACTGTATTAATTGGTCAAAAGATTGGCCTGGTTATGCTGCTTACACTGATGACTTTTGCCATATATAACGATATTAGTCGCCTCATTACTGGTTAGATAATGAAATTTTTCAAGTTTTCAGTTGCACTTGTAAGTTTCTTTTTTGTATTTTCATCATGGGCCAGTGAATCTTTTGTAGTAAAAGATATTCGTGTTGAAGGGATTCAACGTACCGAAGCCGGCACGGTATTTAGCTATCTTCCCGTTAAAGTTGGTGACTTATTTGATGAGGAGAAAGCCACAGAGTCAATCAAAGCACTTTATGCGACAGGATTTTTTAAAGATGTAAGAATTAAATCAGAAAACGGGATTTTAATCGTAGAAGTGGATGAAAGGCCTGCTATTGCCGAGATTACGATTAATGGCGCCAAAGAATTTGAGAAAGATAAGTTACTGGAAGGATTAAAGCAAGCAGGCATTTCGGAATCTAGGATTTTCAGCCGCTCCTTGTTAGAGCGGGCTGAGCTGGAATTAAAACGTCAATATATTACCCGTGGAAAGTATGCCGTCAAAATCACGACCACCACTACGCCCCTGGAACGAAACCGAGTAGGCATAAACTTTGATATCAATGAAGGCCGTACAGCGCGAATTAAAAGAATTAACTTTGTCGGTAACGAAAAATTTAAAGATAGTGAATTACGCGGACTGCTTGTTCTGCGAAAGCCTGATTTATTAAGCTGGTTTACCAAAAATGATCAATATTCAAAACAAAAACTAGCCGCAGATCTCGAAACTCTTCGCTCTTTTTATTTGGATCGCGGTTATCTGGAATTCAATATTGAATCCACGCAAGTATCAATCACTCCTGAATTGCGCGACATCTATATCACAATTAATGTCACAGAAGGCGCCCAATATACCGTATCCGATGTCAAAGTGGCTGGCGATCTCATTATCCCGGAAGAAGACATTCGTAAATTGATATTGATTAAAAGCGGGCAAGTGTTTGCACGCGAGAAATTGACGGAATCCATTAAATTGATCACCGATCGATTAGGTGATGACGGTTATGCCTTTGCCAATGTCAACGCATCGCCGGAGCTGGATTTGGAAAAGCGGCAGGCCGCCTTTACTTTTTTTATTGACCCAGGCCGCAAGGTTTATATTCGTCATATCAATATAGAAGGAAATGATCGTACACGCGATGAGGTCATACGCCGGGAATTCCGCCAAATGGAAGGAGCCTGGTATTCCACCACAAAGATTAATCTTTCCAAACAACGCGTGGACAGGCTTGCCTTTTTTAATAAAGTCGATGTCGAAACACCCGCTGTTCCTAACAAAACCGATCAAGTTGATGTGAATGTCAAAGTCGAAGAAAGACCGACTGGCTCAATTATGTTTGGTGCAGGCTACTCCGATCGGCAAGGTATCATTCTGAACGCGTCGATTTCTCAGAACAATATTTTCGGTACCGGCAATTTTTTTAGCCTGGATGCCAACAGAGGCGCCATTAACGAAGTTTACTCCGCGTCCTTTACAAACCCTTATTTTACTGTCGATGGGTTAAGCCTGGGATTTGATGCCTACAAACGCGACTTGGATACACGCGCACTGACCCAATTCGGTGCTTTTAAAACCGAAACGCTGGGTGCTGGCTTTCGGGTAGGGGTGCCGATTGCGGAGAATGACATTGTCTCCCTTGGTTTAGCAGCTGAAAACACTTCAATTGGCACATTTGCCAATAGTCCACAGCGATATATTGATTTTGTTAATGATTTTGGCAAAACTACCAATAATTTTCCTTTGACATTAAGCTGGGCTCGAGACCGCCGCGACAGCGCGATTTGGCCCACTTCCGGAACAACTCACCGGTTATTCGGCGAAGTCAGCGTACCCGGCGGGGATTTGAATTATTATAAAGTCAGCTATCATCAAAAGTGGTACTTTCCTATAACCGATTTCTTCACGCTATTGCTAAATACCGAATTTGGATACGGCGATGGTTACGGTGGCAAAGACTTACCTTTTTTCAAAAACTTCTTTGCCGGCGGTAATAATTCAGTAAGAGGTTATGATTTGAATTCATTAGGTCCTCGCGACGATACTCTGCTGCCGGGTAACATCTCTGAAACCAATCGAAGACTGTTAGCAGTTGGTGCCAGCAAGCGTGTCGTCGGTAATATTGAATTGATGTTTCCGGTGCCATTCTTGAGAGAAGATCGCGCTTTTCGATTAAGCTTATTTCTCGACGGCGGTACCACATTTAACAAGTTCCATGAACTTAACAACTTCATGCGTTACTCGGCTGGCTTTGCATTAACTTGGGTTTCACCTATGGGGCCGTTGAAAGTTAGTATTGCCGAACCCTTGAACGATGTGCCTGCCGACAATTTGCAGCGCTTCCAGTTTATGTTCGGGCAACAATTTTAACGCTTCGAGGCTTGCCAAATGACGCTATTGCGATTCATTAACAGACTATGGTATGGCATGGTAAAGGTTTTGATAACCATAATGTTAATGGCTGGATGGATTAACGTGTCAGCCGGTGACATTAAAATTGGCGTAGTCAATACCGAAAAAATACTGCGCGAATCGCTGCCGGCAATTCAGGCACAGAATAAAATTGAACAAGAGTTTATACCGCGCGACGAGGATATCAAGAAAATTGCTTTGCAGGCTAAGGCTCTCCAGGAAAAGCTGGAAAAAAACGGTGCCAGCATGGAGGAAACGGAGCGACGGAACCTGGAAAGAAATCTGGCTAATTTGAGCCGGGATTATCAACGTGCACAGAAACAAATGCGTGAAGATTTAAGTGCGCGTCAGAATGAAGAGTACGGCATCATTTTGGAGCGTACCAATCGTGCGATCAATAAAATTGCCGAAATAGAACAATATGATTTGATTTTACAACTGCAAGATTCAGTATATCGAAGTCAACGCATCGATATTACCGACAAGGTCATTAAAGAACTCAATAAAGAATAATCCATAACCTGAGCATCCACTTTTTCATAAAACGGATGTAATGAAAGGAAAACGCTATGAATACCATGAATATTCACGAAATCTTGAAATACCTGCCCCACCGTTACCCACTATTGCTGGTCGATAGAGTAATTTCACTCGAGCAAGGTAAAGATATCGTTGCTTTAAAAAATGTCTCCATCAACGAACCTTTTTTCACCGGACATTTCCCGCATCATCCCGTTATGCCGGGTGTGTTAATCGTTGAAGCCTTAGCGCAAGCGGCTGCTCTGTTAACGCTAAAAACCGAGAATGCCGTCAACAAAACCGATTCCGTTTATTATTTTGTCGGAATCGATGGCGTCCGCTTCAAGAAACCTGTAATGGCAGGCGACCAGCTTATTCTCAAAGTCGCGATCGAGCGCCAGATTAAAGGGTTGTGGAAATATTCCGCGCGCGCCGAGGTAGACGATCAATTGGTAACTGAAGCGCAACTGATGTGTACCGCCCGCCCGGTCTAACCCGTTCTGATCCGATTGCAATTGCGATCAATCCAAGATAGCAGCCCAACAATCTGCGGTGTCGATGAGGCAGGCCGCGGGCCGCTTGCTGGTCCGGTATACGCGGCTTGCGTAATATTAAACCCCGCACATACGATTGAAGGCTTGGCGGATTCCAAGCAATTGAGCGAAAAACGGCGCGACGCTTTTGCAGTTGAAATCAAACAACGCGCTATCGCATGGGCGATTGCTTCGGCGTCGGTGCAAGAAATCGATCAAATCAATATCTTGCAAGCAAGCTTGCTTGCCATGCAACGTGCGGTGGAAAGTCTCACACTACGCCCGCAGCTGGTTCTTGTCGATGGTAAGCATAGCCCGTACTTTGGCTGCCCGGCTCGAACAATCATCAATGGAGACAGTCTGGTACCCGAAATTTCCGCCGCGTCGATTCTTGCTAAAACTGCACGCGATGCAGAAATGAAACGCTTACACAAACTTTATCCACAGTACGGATTTGATCAACATAAAGGCTATGCTACCAAAGCACATATCGCCGCACTGCAACAACACGGTGCGAGCGATATACACAGGAGAAGTTTTGCACCGATAAAAGCACTGAACAATTTTAATGGCGATGTCAGTTTATTTCTGTCATCCACTTATCCATCGAGATGACTATTTTGCGCTGACATCCTCAGTGATCCGAAGCTATCTTTGCCAGGCTCTATTTACAAAATTTGTACAAGTTTTGCTGATTCTAAATCACCACAAAGTCCGCATTGGTCATAGCCAGCCCGCCACTTAGGGTGGCAATCTGTTGCACTGCACCAACACCGCTTCCATTCGCGTCGTATAACAACGCACCAGTTAAACTGTTATAAATGATGTGATCATTCGCATCCAATGCATTGGCGCCAATCCTGAATTGTGCCCCAGGCAGCGTGCCAGCCGGCCCTAATGCCGCGAATACGGCGTTGTCAAGTAGGATGGTGTCGTTCGGAACGTCATAATCGGTAATGGCATCGATATGACCCGTTGTCGTGAACTTGAAAAAATCATTTCCCGTTCCACCCGTCATACTGTTCGCGCCTCTGCCGCCATCAATCGTATCGCTTCCGGCTCCACCCAGCAATTGATTGGCAGCGTTGTTTCCAATCATGATATTGTTCGACGAATTGCCAGTGCCATTGACCGTGGAGATTCCCGTCAGCGTCAAATTTTCCACATTGGCAGGCAAGGTGTACGTCAACCTGCTGCTGACCGTATCTATCCCTTCATTGACTTTTTCAAGCACAATATCACCCGAATTTTCAACCAGGTACGTATCGTCCCCTGGACCACCCAGCATCGTATCCGCTCCCGACCAGCCAGCCAGCGTATCGTTTCCAGCATTGCCCGCGAGAACGTTATTGGCGGCGTTCCCAGTCAAATTATCATTGAACGCGCTGCCCAGCAGGTTCTCGACATTTTTGATGGTATCCAATCCCGAACCGCCGGTATTTTGTTGCGTGGTAATATTGAGATTAACGGTAATCGCAGCACCGGCTGTGGCGTAAGTCACGGTATCGTTATTCGATGCCGTGCCGGTCAAAATATTGTTACCTGCCGAAGCGGTGAGGAATGTTCCGGCGCCTGACGTAAAGCTTTTGCTGCCAATCAACGGCGATGCGGTGCCATCGGAAACACTCGCGTTCACAGTAAATGCGCCGGTAAAATTCGCTGCTGGCGTAAAAATCACGTTTGCCAGCAAAGCATTGACATTGGCGATTGCACCGCTTGCTGTCCAGGTTGCCGTTGCCGCATTGTAAGTTGACGTTACGGTGCCGGAGGTTCCCGTGCTCAAACCGCCAGCGGCCGCATTCGATAACTTCAGTGTCGTAGTAACAGTCGTACTATCGGGATCGATCACTACAATATCTTTAAGATTCAGCGGTGTGTTCTTAGTATATTTTTCGGCGCTGGTTAAGTTGCTGACGTTCGGCGTGTTGTTGTTAATGTAAAATCCACCATAAGAACCATTAAAGTGATAACTGAATAGAAATGTGGCATAAGCATCCAAATCGCCGTCACCGTCGATATCCACAAAGGTTTGATTGGTAACACGCGTACGATCGAAGCCTGTCGGCAAGCTGAAAGGTGCGGAACCGCCATCGGTAAATTGCGGATTGCTTGCTGTTCCCGTATTCCAATATAAGCGGGTGGCAGTGCTGCCGGTGAAAACATCTTGGTCGCCATCTTTATCAATATCGACAAAAGTCGGATTGGAGCCATTCAAACCGAATGGGTTGGTTTGTGGTGCAGCGAATATTGGATTACTCTTTGTGCCGGTATTTCTAAAGAACAATGTGTTACCTGCGGCATTACCGATAAATGCATCCAGGTCGCCATCTTTATCGATATCGGTGAAAGTGGGAAGCGCTTCATTACCGGCATCTTTCAAACCGAACGGATTGGTTTGCGCAATGGCAAATGACGGATTATTAATTGTTCCGGTATTTCGATAAAACAATGTATTACCACTGGAGTTGCCGATAAAGGCATCCAAGTCCTTATCGCCATCGATATCGAAAAAAGCTGAACTGGAGAAACTTCCAACATCCGTCAAACCAAAGGGATTGGTCACGGCGGCAGCAAACGCGGGATTCTTGGCCGTTCCCGTATTTTCGTAAAAACGTGTGTTGCCACCCTCGTTAGCATAAAAATCACGTTCGCCGACGAAAGCATCCATATCGCCATCGCCGTCGATATCGACAAAGGTTGGGTCAGGACTGTACCCTACATCGCCTAAACCGAATGTATCGCCAAAGTCAAAAGATGGCGTGTACCCAGCGCCTGCATTCTCAAAATAAAATGCACCGTTGCCATTTCCAATAAATGCATCCTGATCGCCATCATTATCCATATCGGCAAAGGTGGGTTGTGGATAGGTTCCGATTTGACTTAAACCAAACGCACTTTCGCTGACCCGATAAAATAGCGGATTACTGGTTGTACCGATGTTTCTATAAAAGAAAGTAGCCGCTCCGAACGTATAATGATTCGAACCGATAAAAGCATCCAAATCGCCATCGCCGTCGATATCGACAAAAGTAGGACTGGAATTTCCATACACACCGTTGAGGCCAAATGGGTTACTGACAGCCGCAGCAAATACCGGATTGGCGCTTGTACCGGTGTTTTTGAAAAAATACAGACCCCCGTCGTATTCCCCGATCATGGCATCCATATCCCCATCGCCATCGATATCAACAAAAGTAGGATCAACGCTGACTCCCACATTACTTAAGCCAAATGGATTGATTACCGATGCAGCGAAAGCAGGATTGGCGCTTGTGCCGGTGTTTCTGAAAAACAGCATATTACCCGCGCTTTGTCCGACGAATGCGTCCTCATCGCCATCATTATCGATATCGGCAAAAGCATAGTTGATTCCACTACCGGTATTCGTCAAACCGAATGGGTTAGTCTGTGGAGTGGCAAACACGGGATTTTCGGCCGTTCCAGTATTTCTGGAGAAAAAAGTATTGCCACCGTTACCCGATCTAAAAGCGTCCAAGTCGCCATCACCATCAATATCGACTAATTCCGAAAAGCCACTTAAGCCGAATGGATTGGTAGCAGTAAGAATAAAAACCGGATCTGACATCTTGACTCTCCTAAGTTATTAAAGATTAGACTAATTTCCCAGCATTAGTTAACGCTCGGTGTAAGTACCCATGCATCTTCTGTTCGATAGGCTGATGCCGGTATTTGGGCAATACATACGATGATAATAATTCAACTTGTAACGTATTATTCTCACGCCACGATTCGGCTACTGCGAGACCGACCATCTCGCCGTCAAAAGAAGCAGATACGCCAAACAATTCACCGCGTTGCGGCTGGGTAAGCCAGCGGTTACGCAAACTGGGCTGAGTCATGGACTCATAAACCAGAAGATTCTCGGGCGTCAAATTTAAAACCTTCTGATATTTAATTTCTGATTGTTCTTCTTGCTCCAACTGTGAAGCACGCGGCACACCCGGCTTCTGCACAGGTTGATTCAGACCGGAAAGGTTGATGGCTGGCTTCGTTACGATAACGCCCCCGGAGCCGGGGAAAGAGATCAAGCGGTCAATATCGTCGTTCTGAAAACCCAGAGCTTTGGGCCGGGTTACGCCGGGTAGCACTACGACATCGAATAATTCTTCCACAACACCATCAATGTACAGGGTGTGAAGCAAATTGCCTGTAATGAGATCTACAATCATCAGACCGCATTGCGATGTCATAGCGTCATTCACAAGCCGCTGTTCTAAAGCCAGGCCCGTAAATACTTTTGAGCGTAGTTTCGATAACCCGATCAAAGCATAATTCTTCCAAAATGCCAAACCGCGTACAAAACCCGGGCAAAAAATAACTGGTACGAATTGACCGTTATCGAGAAAGCCAAACTCACCCTTGCCGGAATTGAGCAGCCACAATCTGCCTTGATACCAACGCGGTGAGTGCGGCATGGATAAACCGGAAGCGATGATTTCATTAGAAGGAATATGTACCACCACGCCGCCATCTAAGCGATGGTCGCGCCAACCGGCGGCCACATCGGTATTGCTGCAAGCAGTTACATAAGCAGGCTCTCCATCTTGCAACGCCAGGCCATTTAAATGGCAGCGATCTTCCGCAGCAAATTTTGTGATAAAAGGCGGTTTCCATATCGGTGTGAAACTGTAGCCTACCTGTAATTTGCCAAGGCAACTGAACTGAGTGTTAACAAACAAAATTTCATGCTTATCCGTCACAGCTAGATCGTG
This sequence comes from uncultured beta proteobacterium, assembly GCA_900696615.1. GTDB lineage: Bacteria > Pseudomonadota > Gammaproteobacteria > Burkholderiales > Nitrosomonadaceae > Nitrosomonas. Next base: position 4,685 of record CAADGS010000108.1, on the reverse strand, counting down.
AACATTCAGATCGCCAGTGGTGTGTGACTGACTGGGTACATATAAACGATCGCAATCTTGATACCGCTCGCCCGGCGCCAAGCGATTCTCGAATTGCCAAATCTGATAGCGCGCCGCCATGAAAAGCTGTTCATGGGTGGCATACAGCCCCATCGGTTTATCAAACAAGCGCTCATTGACGGCCAAGCGTCCATTCTCTTTCCGCCCCACTAAAAACAATCGATTGGCTTGATAAGTAGTAAAAGCAAAACTGACCTGTTCGCTCTCCAACCATTGATAAAGACGATTAGATGCCTGCATGGTTACCGCAGGCGGGTTGTTGCTCTCCGGTTGCTCTGCCAAAGGGTTATTGCCCATTATGTTCAAATAATATCGTCATTCGCAACTTGTCCGAGTAGCGACCTATAAACGCCATACTCTATAACTATTTGCCCGTTTCGATCAAGCATCAAGTGAAAACTATTTTGCCTATGCAGACGAAAGCGATTTTGAAAAATTCGATATCTGGATAACAAAGAAAAATTCAACCAATTTGCAGCATGAGTTTTTAACTTCGTTGCTGTGCAGCAGGTTCATTTTTCTATGACCGCTAGCGGTTGATGATTTGCATGGCTTTTATCAGAATACCCAGACGATGAATTGAATCGTAGATCGGAGGTATTGCTTTGTTGGTTTCAAAAAGCCCATGCACCGCAGTCTGCGCGCTGCGTACCGAATATTCGACGGTAAAAGCGCATTCATCGGGCAACTCGGCAAACTGTCCGATAAAAGCGAAATTGCTGGCACCCGCAGGTACGATGTCGGGGCGGTCGCCGGCCATTCGTGGCATGAATGCGCTATCAATAAAGGGCATGGCTGTCGGGATACACATAATCTTTCCGCTATCGGTAACCGGTTGCATGATTTCCTGGATTTTCAGGTGGTACCACAATTCTTGCAAAATTTCCGCGCCACTGCATTCCGACATCGTTTTTTGCACGTAATTGCCTTTGCGGTCTGGATATAATCCATATCCCCAGAAAATCTTCACAGACTCAGGCTGATCGGGAAAATGAGGTTGGTGAGCAATGACAATCGACAACAACCAATTTGAATCAATCATCGTCACCAATCCGCCTGTACCATCGACATTTCCGCTAAGCGCATGCATATAATCATGAAAAGTGGTGTCTTGTAATGTAGCTGTAAACGAATACCATTTTTGCAATTCAATATGATCACTGAACACGCCGGGATTTCCAAACATCCTGTTTTTGCTGGCGATACGCTGCCACAACATCCAACTTGCGGAAGATGATTTATCTTTCAATACCGGTGCGGTTGTCCAGGTACCCTGACTGGTGCTATCGGTAATTGAACCGTTGGTAATGAATACTACATCGTTGCGACCCAAAACCACCTTGCTTACCTGATCATTGGAATGAAGCAGATACAAGGCTGTTGCGGTTTTTTTATCTGCCAGAAATTCAAAATCGATATCGACCACTTGGGTTTGCAACTGAAAGCGTACGCCGTTTCGTTGCAGATAGCGTTGCAGCGGAACAATGACCGAGTGATATTGGTTATAGCGGGTGCGCATTATGCCGCCTAAATGTCCTAAGCCTTCTACCAGATGGATGAAGCGCCGCAGATAGCGGCGCATTTCCGCGAGCGAACTCCAACGTTGGAAGGCAAACATGGATGTCCACAAATACCAGAAAGTGGTAGAAAAAAATGCGGTAGAAAACCACTCTTCGATTTTCTTATTGGCTAAACGGTGCTCCGTTGTCAGAATCAGTTGCAGCAAATCTAGTTTATCGCGAAGGGACAAAGTGAATCGGGTTGTGTCTATTTTTTCACCACACTTTAGCAATCGTGCCTTGGCATTGGACACATAGCGCTGATTGAAGGCAAACGACTCATCCTTGACGGAAAGATGTGGATCATCGTAAGAAGGGATATGCGACAGCATATCCCAATAACACACATAGTGCGCTTCGTGCATTCTGCCGCCACGAATCACATAGCCCTGCTCCGCGTTGCCAGAGCCATCGCAAGCGCCACCTATGACTGAATCCTGCTCCAGAATGTGAATATTTTTACCGCTCACACCCGCATCATTGATGAGAAAGTATGCGCTAGCCAACGTAGCGATACCGCTACCAACCAAATAAATTGTGGAATCGTCGGATGGTTTTCGTTTCATTTCATTCAAATGAGCAAACAATGCAGAATTACGATGGCTGAAAATTAATCAATCAGTTCCTGAACAATGTTACTTCCGGGTTCATGCGATGGCAAGCAGATGGATTAGCTTTCGCTTATATGTCTGGTTTGGCCGGGCAAAAGCTTAAGGATTGGAGTTGCCGGCGTGAAAAATTGATAATAATTCCAGTCATTTCGCCAGTTGTAAGTTCACTATTGCAAAGTAAAGAAACAAAGAGGATGATGAAAAAAGGATTGGTTAACTAATCCTTCAGTCCTAGCTGTTTAAATCACTAATCAAGAAAACCTGGCGAATCCGCCAGCCATCTGTTGAAAAGGGGGTTAAACATCATGCATACACTTTTCACTTTATTCGTTGCTTTTTTTCTCGCTTCGGTCTTAGCAAGCTGTAAAGAAAACCAGCCGGTGCCACCACAAGAAACGGTTTGCGGCACTATCCAGGGATTGGCATGTCCTGATAAGCAATACTGTGATTTTGGTGTTGGTCAATGCAACGTTGCCGATGCGCAAGGTATTTGTAAAACTAAACCCGAAATATGTACAAAAGAATACAAGCCGGTTTGCGGTTGCGATGGGAAAACATATGGCAATGCCTGTGAAGCCGCAGCAGCGGGTATATCCATTGATCACCAAGGAGAATGCATACCCGCCGCACCTCAAGCGTGCGGTGGAATCGCAGGCATTCAATGCCCGGATGGGCAGACTTGTATTGATGATCCAGCAGATGATTGCGATCCGGCAAAAGGGGGAGCGGATTGTCCAGGAATATGTGTGAAATAAAGCTTATCAGGAAGTATAAAAAAACCGCCTCTGCACGACGCAATAGCCGGTTGTCCCTGAGCATGCTGCGTTAGGAAAAGTGCCATGAAATCATTGATCATGTTGTTCGTAGGTATCATGATCGTAGTTGGAATGAATTCCGCTCTCCTGCCACAGGAGCGTTTCGAAATGAAAAACATGATTTGTCATATTCTTTCAACAGAAACGGAAAAATGCACGGGAATACCGACGCTACATTCCGGAACACTGGTTATTGCTAAGGCAGGTACTTTTATATTGCAGGCTCAATATCATGGTTGTTTTATGGTTGAGCAGGTAACTAAATCGGGAAGATTTCATCTATCCCATTCTGACGAGACCATGAGTCTTGAATTGCTGACCACCAATATAACGGGAGCCAAAGGGACGGGAATGGATTTTCCGAGAACACTGGGGTTTGTAAATTTAAATGATGACAAGCTGGATGGTTATTTTGTGGATATCTCGGCTGTACTTCGCGGACATGGGCGCCACATTGATACAGTTACCACCTCGAAATTGCAGTGCGAGGTCAATGAATGACACAAAATATTTGTTTTATCCAAGCCTGATCGAAAAGTTGCGATCACTAATTTTGACTGACTCGGGCAAGGCCATCGTGAGAATTTTCCAATATAGGGCGGTTAATTTTTAAATTGCTTAAAAAGGAGTCCAAAGTATGTCAAACCATAAAGAAACTTATGAAGGTTGCACGATTGAGATAAAAAACAATACTAACTTGACCATCAATGGCAAGGAAATCGACTACCAGTATGATGCGGCAAAAGATAAATTTTCATCGAAATACATGCCCTATACTTTATATAGCTCATTGCTGGAACTGGCGCGAGCGATCGCCAAACATTCTGTCGAGTTTTCCCATGTGAAAGAGTAGTTCAAATATATACAAAGAGGAGGAAATTCTCATGGCTATCAGAAAAGATGCTAATACTCTCACGGCTACGGAACGGGCAGAATTCGTTGCCGCCATTCAAGAACTGAAGGCCGAAGGTATCTATGATCAGTTTGTACTCAGGCACGCCAACGCCATCATGAACGCTATTCATCGTTGCCCCGCCTTCCTGCCCTGGCACCGCCGTTTTATTTTTGATCTCGAACTGGAATTGCAGCGCGTCTCGGGTAATCCCAATCTTGGAATACCTTATTGGAACTGGCCTTCAGGAGGCGCTAATGCCTCCATGTGGGACGATGATTTGCTTGGCGGAAATGGCGATGCCGGTGGTGTCGTCCGTACCGGACCATTTCGCTCCGGTCAGTGGACCGTTATCAATTCCAGCGGAGTGCCGGCAGGGCCATTGATGCGTGAATTTGGTCAAAATGGATTGCCAACCTTGCCTTCTCAGGCTGAAATTGATCAAGTTATGGCTGTCACGCCTTATGACACGTCTCCGTGGAACATGAACAGCAATCCTAGTTTTCGTAATCAATTGGAGGGTTGGATTGGCCCTAATCTACACAATCGCGGACATGTTTGGGTGGGCGGTTCCATGTTACCGATGACCTCGCCGAATGATCCGGTATTTTTCATGAACCATTGCATGGTCGACAAGATTTGGCATGAGTGGCAAATACGCTTCCCGAATCAAGGATATCTTCCTGCCAATGGCGGTCCTTTTGGACAAAATTTAACCGATCCTATGAATAACACCCCTTCGGGCCAG